>JBDSND010000182.1:0-14196 GCA_039915505.1 Casimicrobiaceae bacterium | reverse complement strand
CCAGCCGCGGCGCTGACGGAAATCGTGCTTGCCCAGGAAGGCATCGGCGAGCTCAGCCTAGCCATGCCGGCGCTCCTGCAAGTGCAGGCCGCACGCCGCGACGTCGTCTGGATCGCGCCACCCCACGTTCCCTATGCACCCGCGTTGCAGGCGGCGGGGCTCGACCTGACTCGTTTCATCGTGGTGCGCTGTGCACGTCCCGTCGACCAACTGTGGGCCTTCGAGCAGGCTCTGCGCGCGCCGGAATGCGGCGCTGCCTTCGCCTGGCTCGGCACGCGTGACGAGCGCCTGTTGCGGCGTCTGCAGGTCGCCGCCCGCGAAGCCCGGACGTGGGGCGTGCTGTGGCGTCGTCCGGGTGAGACGGCCATGGCGAGTGCAGCACCGCTGCGGCTGCGCCTTGCCCCACGGGACGGTCGCCTCGCGGTGCACGTGCTGAAGCGCCGCGGCGGCGAGGTCCTCCAGCCCATCGAGCTGGACGTGCATGCCGCCCTGCCCCCGCCCCCTGCACGGATCGCTGCAACACTTGCGCACCCCGGACTTGCCATGGGCGGGCGGCCCGTGGACCCACGTCGCAGTGCCGGTCGACCCGCCGGTCGGCGGCGCGTCGATGTCGCGCAGTGACGTGCGCAGTCGATCATGCTGTGGGTCTGCCTGCTGTTGCCTGCCTTGCCCCTGGAAGTGTTCCTGCGTGCGCACGAAGCGCATGCAGCCTTGCGCTTTGCGGTGACGAGCGGTGGTCATTCACCGCGCATCGTCGCCGCCAATGACGCCGCCGCGGACGCGGGCATAGCCCCAGGGCAGCTCGTCTCGGCAGCGCTGGCCCTCGCGCCGGACGTGAGGCTGCGCGAGCGCGACCTCGCCGCCGAACACGATGCCCTTGCCACCGTCGCCACGGCCCTCGGCCATTTCACCCCGACCGTCTGCCTCGCCCCTCCGCAGGCGCTCGTTGCCGAGATCGGCGGTAGCGTGCGGCTGTTCGGGGGCTTGCGCTCGCTCCTGGCCGCGATCCGCGCGACCTGCACGACCCTGGGCTATGCCGTGCAGGCCGCATGCGCGCCCACCCCCACTGCGGCGCGATTGCTGGCGCGGGCGGGGGTCTGCCGCGCCATCCTGGATCAGGATGCGCTCGACGCTGCGCTCGCGCCGCTGGCGCTCGTTCATCTCGAAGCCGACCCTGCGGCCTTGGCCCTGCTGCGCAGCGCGGGCGTGACGACCTTCGGTGCCGCGTGCGCGCTGCCACGCGAGGCCCTCGCCCGCCGCGTAGGCGCCAGCTTCGTCGAGCGACTCGATCACGCGCGCGGGCGCAGCGCCGATCCACAGGTGCCTTTCGTACCCGCTGCACGTTTCCGTGGCCGACTGGTGCTGCCGGTGCCGGTAGGTGACGTCGAAGCACTCGGGTTCGCGCTCAACCGGCTGGTGCACGAGCTCGCGACGTGGCTGCTGGGTCGTGGCCTGGGGGTGAGCACACTCAATCTGGATCTCGAGCACGAGCGATACGTGGCGACGCGCACCGGCACGGTCGCCACCACGGTCCCGTTTGCATTGGCGAGTCCGGCGCGCGACGCGACCCATCTGCTCGCGGTGCTGCGGGAGCGGTTGGGCCGCGTCGTCCTGCCGGCACCGGTGGAAAGCATGGAGCTGAGCAGCGCAATCACCGCGCCCCTCGCAGGTCGCAATCTCGGCCTTTTGCCTGGCGACGATGCCACTCCGATGGTTCCGCTGCTGGACCGGTTGCGCGCCCGGCTGGGCGAGGACGCCGTGGTGCGGGTCACGCCGCGTGCGGACCATCGGCCCGAGCGCGCGTGGCACGAGGATCCGCCGGTGACGACGAGCTTACCCAACGCTCGGCCATCCCGGCGCACCCCTGCGCCGTCGGCGATGCCCGTCAGCCCGCCACTACCGGCCGCGCCACGTCCGCTCTGGGTGCTGCGCGAGCCCCAACCCCTCGCGGCAACCTTCGAGGACAAGCCCTGGATCCTGCGTGATGGACCCGAGCGCATCGAGTCGGGATGGTGGGATGGCGCGGACATCCGCCGCGACTATTACATCGCCGAGAGTCCGCGCGGCGAGCGGCTGTGGATCTATCGCGACAGCCTCTACGGCGACGCCGCGGAATGGTTTTTGCAAGGTATCTTCGCCTAAAGGCGTGCTGGCCCCCGTGATCTAGTGCCGCTTGCAATACTGCTCTCGCGGGTCCGTGTCAGATGCCGGCGTACCACTGGTAGCCCTGGTCCTCCCAATAGCCGCCACGGCCACCGCGAAAGGCGGCAAAGCTGTCGACCAGCTCGATGCGCATCACGTATTTCGCATGCTTGTAGCCAAGCTGGCGCTCGACCCGCAGCCGCAGCGGTGCGCCATTGGCGATGGGTAGCGGCGCGTCGTTGAGCGCGTAGGCGAGAATCGTCTGCTCGTGATACGCATCCTCGAGATCGATGCTCTCGTAATAGAGATCGCTGCCATCGGCCTCCATCGGGTCCGCACAATGCAAGACGACGTAACGGGCCTCGGGACGGGGACGCACGGCCGCGAGCAGCGCCGACAGACGCGCACCCTGCCACTTGCCGATGGCACTCCAGCCTTCGACACAATCGTGCCGGGTGATCTGGGTGCGGCTGGGCAGCGCCTTCAGTTCCTCGAGCGAATAGCGCCCGGGTGCTGCGACCAGCCCATCCACCACCAGCCGGTAGGCCCCGAAGCCGCCTTGCGCCAACCCGCGATATTCCGGGTTGTCAGGCTCGGCGGTGCCGTTACTGCGAAACGTCGGGGAAAGATCAGCCGGCGAGAACTCCTGCGCCATGGCCTTACGCCCCACGCTGTGCGCAACGGCCAGGTTCAACCGCTCGGCCGACCCCAGCACCTTGGGAAACCAGGTGGTGGTCGACAGGCGGTCGCAGCCGGCGAGCACCAAAGCCCCGGCGCCGGCCACCATGCGCTGCAGGAAGCGGCGGCGCACCGGCGCTCGAATCGGATCACTCATGCGATTTCTCCTCCGGCACGACGAAGCGCCCGGTCACCATCGAACGCAGGTGGTTCCATGCTCCCGAGACCAGCACCTCGAATACGTGGATTAGCACGAAGGCGACCAGCAACCACGCGATCACGAAATGCAGGGTACGTGCCGACTGCCTCCCCCCGAAGACGTCGACCCACCCCGTCGGGATGCCGTCCAGCCATGGCGACATGGCGAGTCCCATCAGTACGATCAGCGGCAGGAGCACGAAGACGACCACCAGATACGCGAGCTTCTGCAACACGTTGTAGCGTGTCGCCGCCTCGCCCGTCGGATGACGAAAGCGAAGGTGGTCGGCGATCGACTGGCCGATCGATCGCCAGTCCCGACCGTCGGGCACGAGATCGCGCTTCAAGTGCCGGCTCGCGATCGAATAACCGAGATACGCGAGGCCATTCAGCACCAGGACCCAGACGAAGAAGAAATGCCAAGACCGCGCCATCGACAGCCACTGGTTGTCGGGAATGGTGATCCACCAGGGAAAGCCACGCGCCGCCCACGCGCCGTTGCGGTCGCGCGATGCACCGAGCACCCCCGTGGTATCGAACGTGCGGCCGCCGATCTCCGTCGTCCCGATCACCTGATCGCCGGCGCCTTGTGCGGCGCTCATTCGCAATAACGGCGGGTTGCCGGTATAGGACGACTTGCCCCAGTACAGTGCCGGGTGGGCGTTGAAGATCTGCAGCCCGCTCATCAACAGAATGGTGAGGGCGACGACGTTGATCCAGTGCATGATGCGCACCGGCAACGCATGACGCGCGTAGCTGGAGCCGCGGACGGCGGGGTCGAGCCGCAAAGCCTCGTTCATGTTGTTCCTCCTGCTGACCGCGGACGCGGCCGGCCGATGTTGCTTGGTCGGGTCCGGGTGGATTTCCTTATACACCGGGGGGGCGATCCCGCGATCCGGCTCCCGTACGCGGGTCGATTGGCGTGGTGGCCGCGTGGCGGTGGGCCAGCTCTCAAATGACGGACCAGGCGGCGGATGCCGTCTTCAACTTCCCGACCGGGCTGCCGGCAACGCCCAGGCTGGCCCGGATGGCAAACGAGTACCGCGCGAATCCTCCTTCTGTTCCAGCCACCGTCGCGGGACATGGGGATCTAGGATCGGGGTCCCTGCGGGGTGGTGAGCCGATTTCCCACGGGTCCCGCAAACGCGAATGGCGATCAACAATCTCAGCATCAAGCTCAAGGTCACGCTCGCCACCACGGCGCTCGGTTTCCTGCTGATCGTTACCTTGACGACGGTCCTGCTTTCGTTCGTCCGGGATGCGCTGAAAGGCGTCGCCGTCGCGCAGCTGGCCTCCGCGGTCACCAATACCGCAGGCGATCTCGACGGCCGGCTCCGGCAGGCGCGCGGAATGCTCGCCGGCACCGCGGCCATGATCCCCCCCGACCTGGTCTCCGACCCGGCGCAGCTCCGCAACTTCCTGCTCGCCCGGACGGAGTTACTGGTCGTGTTCGACGATCTAGGCGTGGCCGACCACACCGGCCAACTGATCGCCGACGCCCCCCAGTTGCCGCGGCGGACCACCGTGAACATCGGCGATCGCCCGTACTTCAAAGCGGTCCTGAACGAGGGTCGCGCGGTGATCTCGGACGCGGTGATGAGCAGGCATCGTAGCGAGCCGGTTGTGATCGTGGCGGCACCGATTCGCAATGCGGAAGGCAGGCCGATGGCCGCCCTCACGGGCGTCCTGAGGCTGGAGAAGAGCAACATGCTGGGCGACCTGTCATCGGCTCGATGGGGTCAATCGGGCTACTTTGCGCTGGTCAGCAAGAGTGGTTCACCGGCCTACATCATCCACCCGGACCAGTCGCGGATTCTGCGGCCGGTCGTGCGCGGCGACGTTCCGGCGCTCGACCTCGCCCTGGCGGGAGCGGAGACTGTCGCAGAAGGTTACGACACGCGCAAGCAGCACGCCCTTTTTGCCTTCAAGGCCCTCGACGTCGTTCCCTGGCTGCTGATCGCTGTGCTTCCGACGTCCGAAGCATTGGCATCGATTGCCGCCGCGAAGCGCGATGGCCTGATCATCGCAATCATTGTTGCACTGGTCGCCATTCCGCTCCTTTGGCTGCTTCTGTACCGGCTGCTCGCACCCCTGTCCCGGCTGCATGCGTCCATCCAGGCGATGCGCGCCGCGCCACAGAGCTTCGCGCTGGTCCCGAGCGGGCGCGACGACGAGGTCGGGGCCCTCGAGCACGCCATCAGCCAGCTGCTGCGAGAGCGCGAAGACGCGCAACGGCGCGAGCTCGAGAGCGAGACCCGTTTCGGTGCTGCAGCGCTGAGCAGCATCGACGCGTTCTTCCTGCTGGATGCGCAACGCGATGCCAACCTGGTGATCGTCGACTTTCGCTTCCGATTCGTGAACGCGCGGGGCGCAGCGCTGCTGAAGCGAAACGTCGATGACCTGACCGGCCGTGGCCTGTGCGAAGTGCTGGGCCTTCGGACGACCTCACGCCTGTTCAGACAGTACGTCCACACGGCAGAATTCGGAGCACCGCTCGATCTGGAGTTCGAGGTTACGATCCCGCAAATCGATGCGCGGTGGCTGCACCAGCAGGTCGTGCGTGCCGGCAACGGGCTCGCCATCACCGCCGCCAACGTCAGTCGCCGCAGGGCGGCCGAGGCCGAGATCGAGCGTCAGAAGGTATTTTTGCGAACCCTCGTCGACCGTCTTCCGGTGGGGGTGACGGTGCGCTCAATGCGCGGCGCAGACGCCGGCCAGGTCATTGTCTGGAACCGCCTCGACGAGGAAGTCTATGGGGTGTCCGCGGAGCACGCGCTGGGTCACACGGCGCAACAGATGTTCGCCCCCGAGACGGCTGAGCGCATCGAGACGCGTGATCGGGAGCTGCTCGCGTGTCCTGTGGTCCAGGAAGTCACCGAGCCTTTCCAGGTCCCGGGACGCGGCGAGCGTATGTTGCGCATCGTGCGGGCCCCCATGTTCGGTGCGAACGGCGACGTCGAACACGTCATTTCCATTGCCACCGACATCACTAGCGAGAAGCGCGACGCCGACCAGCTCCGGCTCGCCTCGCAGGTCTTCGAGTCCACGGCCGACGCAATCGTTGTCACCGATGCCGACGACCGGGTGATCATGATCAACCGTGCCTTCACCAAGCTCACCGGGTACGGTGCCAAGGAGATGCTGGGACAGCCCATCGCCGACTCCCCCTTCCGGCCGACCGATCCCGAAGCCTACGCGGAGCGCCTTTCGAAGCAGCGCCGCGACGGTGTGATCACCGGGGAGGTTAAGCGCCACCACAAGGACGGGCGCGTCCTCGATTTCTGGATCACCGCGACCCTGGTCGAGTCGGAGGGCAGGGTCGTCAACAATATCCGGGTGTTCACCGACATCTCCGAGCTCAAGGCGACGCAGCAACGGCTGCAGGATCTCGCGAGCCTCGATGCACTCACCGGGCTGCCGAACCGGCGGATGTTCCAGGATCGCCTCGCACACGCGATTGCGCGTGCCGAACGTGGCAATCACCGCGCCGCCGTGTTGTTCATCGACCTCGACGGCTTCAAGGAAATCAACGACCGTCTGGGGCACGACGCCGGCGACGAGGTCTTGAAGGCGATGGCGACCCGCCTCGCCGCCTCGGTGCGGACCGGGGATAGCGTCTTCCGCCTGGGTGGCGACGAGTTCACCATCGTCCTGGAAGACAGCGACGCACCCGCCGACAACTGCGCCATTGCGCAGCGCATCCTCGCCGCCTGTGCGCTTCCCACTGCCAGTGGCGTAGCGGTGCGGCTCTCCGGGAGCATCGGCATGGCCATCTATCCCGACGACGGCCGGGATCCGTCCGCTCTTCTCGAAATCGCCGACGCGGCCATGTACGCCGCCAAGCGCGCCGGGGGCAACCGGTGCATTCACCGTGACCGCACGATCGCGCACCGCGGGGTGATCAAGGCTTTGCGGTCCGACGCCCGCCAGTGAACTGACCACGCGAGCCGATCGGAGCCATGCAATCGGCGTGGCTTGTCGTGCCTGCACAGGGCCGCGCGCTTAGGCAACCATTGTCACCGCCACCGCTGCAGGAGGTAGAAACTGCACGACAAGTGGTTTCGCGGGTGCCGGCGACAACGTGAAGCGGCGGCGGGCACCGCCTAGCACAGCGTGCGCATTTGCGTCACGCAAGGTCCCACCGTGCGCCACGCCGGTAGACTATCAGCGCCAGCCAGGCGATGGTGGCGAAAATCGCGCCGGCGTAGAAGGTCATTGCCGGTCCGCGCACCTCCCACAGCCAGCCAGCCAGCACGCTGGCAACCAGCAAGGCAACACCGGACACCAGGTTGAACAGGCCGAACGCCGTGCCGCGCAGATCGGCGGGCGCGCTCGCGGCCACCAGCGCCGACAGCAAGCCCTGGGTCAGTCCCATGTGCAGCCCCCACAACGCCGCGCCCACGTACACCAGCGGGGCTCCGTCCGCGCCCGCCAGCACGACATCGGCGACCATCAACGCCAGCAATCCTGCGCTCAGGAGCCGCCCGCCATGGCCACGATCCGCCGCCGCACCCGCGGGATAGGCCGTGGCGGCGTACACCAACGACATCACCACCATGACGATGGGTGCGCGGGTCAAGGGAACGCCGACGTTCTGGGCGCGCAACACCAGGAACGCCTCGGAAAAGCGCGCCAGGGTGAGGATGGCAGCGATCGCCACCACGACAGCGTACCGTGATCCGAGCCGGCGGATTTCCTCCCGCCGCATCGGCATCTTCCGCGCACCCTGGTCGACGGATGCAGGTCGCGCCGGCTCATCGACGGCCACGACGAGCAGCACCACCGCAAGTGCGGCGGGGACCACTGCGACCCAGAAAGCAGCCCGAAAGTCGCCCGCGAAGTACGCCAACGCGGCCAGTGCGAGCAGTGGTCCGCCAAAGCCCCCCACGGTGTCGAGCGCCTGTCGCAACCCGAAGCTCGCGCCGCGCAACGCGGGTGGCGCAATGTCGGCGATGAGCGCATCGCGCGGCGCGCCGCGGATGCCCTTGCCGACGCGGTCCGCGAAGCGGGCGCCGACCACCCATCCCAGGGTCGTCGCCAGCGGGAACACGAACTTGCTCGCTGCCGCAAGCCCGTAGCCCAGCACCACCAGTGGCTTACGGCGCGCGAACAGGTCGGAGATCACGCCCGAGAACATCTTGACGATGAGCGCGAGCGCCTCCGCGGCACCTTCGATCAGGCCGATGGTGAGCATGGACGCGCCGAGGCCGACGGCCAGATACAACGGCAGGATGGCGTGGATCAGCTCCGAAGAGAGATCCATGCACAGGCTGACGAGACCGAGCGCCCATACACCGCGTGGGATCGCGGCGAGTCCCTTGGGCATCGGCATGAGCGGCGGGGCCGGGGGTTAGCGGGGGAAGTCGAACGCGGCGGTCAGATCGCCCGCAGCGGCACGCACCCCCGGCAGCGGCTCGAGGTCGAACCTGCGATCGAGAAACTTGAGAATCGACGTCGTGTCGTACGGCGTGTGATCGACGGTCCCACGCCGCGCAAAAGGCGAAACGATGATCGCCGGAATGCGCGTGCCCGGACCCCATTGGTCACCCTTGGGCGGCGGCACGTGATCCCAGAAGCCGCCGTTCTCGTCGTAGGTGACGATGATCGCGGTGCTCGGCCAGAGCGGGCTCGCCTTGATCTTCGCCAGCAACTCCGCGATGTGCAGATCGCCCTGTGCCACGTCGGTGTAGCTGGGATGCTGGTTGAGGCTGCCCTGCGGCTTGTAAAAGACGACCTGCGGCAGGCTGCCCTTCTCGATGCCGGCGACGAGCTCGCTATAGTCCTTGAGATGGCGCTCCCGGTCGGCGGTGCCCGGGGCGAAGCGCGCGTAATAGTTGAACGGCTGGTGATGCGTCTGAAAGTTGGGCGCCCCCTTTTCGCGGTTGTTGATCACCGCCCGCTTGGTCCCGGGCGGCTGCATGCCGTCCTTGTTCGCGGCATCCCAGGCCCCTGCATACCAAGCCCAGGACACACCCTTGGCCGTCAGCGTGTCGCCGATGGTCTTGCCGGTCTGCGGCGGCAAGGTATGGCGCTTCGGATCGGTGAGTCGCGGATCGGCGCCGGCCGCGGGCGGTACCGTCGACGGCTGGTAGGGCGGCTGGGTGGTGTTGACCGACCAGCCGTCCGGCGTGACGTCACCGTCGAACACGACGAGATCGCCGTCCCGGGCCGACGCGGGCGATTCCGGCTTGCGCTTCAACATGCCCCGTTCGTCCGTCTGGGCGCGGGCACTTGGCGGCGCATGGTCGTCCTGCGGCGTGCACGCGCAAATCAGCCACTGGTGGTTGAGATACGAGCCGCCGAAGGCCGCCATGAAGAAATTGTCGGCGAGCACAAAATCCTTTGCCCACTGCCACATCTTCATCGACGAGCCGTCGTAGTAGCCCATCACGTACCCACCGGCATCCGACAGGGCCGCGAAGCGGTCGTTACGGCCGCCGTTGATCTGCTCGATGTTCTGATAATAACGATGCACGGGACTGCGTACCTGCTTCGACAGGGGTAAATCGAGCGGGGGTGCGTCGAGGCGAAACGGCTTGTTGGGCATCCGGTGCGGAAACGCGGGATCGGGACCCTTGCCCTTCCATGACGGCGGCAACTCGGCAAGCGCCTTGCCGTCGCGATCGACCTGGAGGTATTGCTCGGGCGTGGCGTTGGCGATGCCATTGGCGCCAGGAAAGAGCCCGTACAGGTGATCGAAGCTGCGATTCTCGGCGTAGATCACGATCACGTGCTGGATGCGATCGAGGCCCGCCCGATCGGTCGGCGGCGCGAACGCGCAACCGGCGAGTACCGTGACGACGGCGAGCGCACCGGCACAGCGCGACCACATCGACTGTCTGCCACTGATATTCACGCAAAGGATCTTCACGTCTTGTCCCTCCTCACTTGAATGTTCTGGGCACTGCGTCACGCGTGCGCCCGCGAACCAGCTATCGGGCGCACGACCTTATGGCCACTGGGTCAGCAGCCGCGGCGCCCGCTCTTCCTCGCCGAGCTTCACGGCAGCCCGGACCGTGCCGGCACGCTCGTGCCGAGCGACGAGCTGCACCATCTCGCCCGCCGCCGCCCGCACGATCCACTCCACCTTGGCTCGGTCGTCGGTGACCAGGTAATCCGGCCAGAACGACACGCCGGTGTGCTTGTAGGCCTTGCCCTCGAGCTGCCCGGCGTCGATGCGGCGCTTGCCCTGCAGGAGAGATGCCCCCGCGGGCAACGCGATCTCCATCGTGGTGCCACGCACGACCTTGCGCTCGAGCGCGCGCTTGGATACGTAGGTCGGCAGCCAGCCGGTGTTCTGCACCACCATCGTCACCTTCCACGTATCGCCACCGAGGGGCTGCGCACCGGCATGGACGAGCTCGACCTTCGGGGATGTGAGGGCCTGCCAGAGCAGCCACTTGGGGAAGCGCGCGAGCTCGCGGGCCAGCAGGGCCCGAGGCGGATTGGAGAAGGCATTGAACCGGTCCCAACCGCCGATCTCGATGTCGCCGAGCTGCGGATGGCGAAACGGCTTCCAGCCCGCATGCGCGGCGCCGTCGAGCTCGCGCCGATTCCACTCGTAGAGCTTGAGGTCGTCGGCGATCGGATGGTCGCGGAACCAGTCGATGAACAGGTACTTGCCGATGCCGGCCTCGCGCATCGGACTCCAAATCTCGACCACCCAGTTGAAGATGCCGAGATGCTCGTAGATCCAGTCGAAGGTGCCGCCGATGACCGACTTCGGATGGTAGCGAAACTCGTGATACACCGAGATCGCCGGATAGCCAGTGAGCTCGGTGCCCTTCTCGCCGGTCTTCTGATAGAACCACAGGTCCTCGGCGTGCATCTCGGTATCGGGCAGATGCTCGAAAGGACGTAGCAGCACGCCGCTCCAGGTATGGAACGTGGTGCTACCGCTGATGTTGGCATGGCCGGTGATGAACGCGACCACGGCGCGCACTTCGGGCTCGGACGTGGGATACGGTCCCGCCCCCATCTGCTCGTATTCCTGGCGCCAGCTCGCGGGAAAGTTGCGATTGAGGTCGAGCCCGTGCCGCGGCTTCTTGATCTTGAGGATGAAGCCGTCGTAATCCTCGAGCGTGCCCTCGGGGAGGATCCGGTAGTAGGTCCCTCCCACCTCCGTCGGCTCGCGCCGCACCATGAGATCGGGCGCGTCCGGATGCGCCTTCCACAGGCCGTTGGCATCCGGTATGCGCATCTGCAGGATCCGGCCGTCGCCATCGATATCCTCGACGGTCAGGCCTTCGATCTCCTCCTCGTCGTAGGGATAGGGCCGCGTGCTCGACCGCACCCAGCGGGGCCGGTCGGCGAGTGCCCATTCGGCGCCGTCGGGATTGATCCGCGGACAGATGTAGAACGCGCGGGTATCGAGGGCCCGGGTGATGTCGTCGTCGAGCCCGTAGCCTTCGAGCAGGGTGTGGATAAAAAACAGGTTCGCCGCGGAGCCAGCCACCTCGGTGGCGTGGATGTTCCCGTCGAGCCAGAACGCCGGCTTTTCCTCGGCGGGGCCGGTGGCGTTGTTGGTCACCGTGAGCACCCAGATGTCACGGCCTTCGTGGCTCTTGCCGATCGACTCGAGGCGCGTCAGAGCGGGCTGCTCGGCGACGATCTCATGCAGTAGCCGGGTGAGCTCGTCGTAGCGATAGAAGCGGTCGAAGGCGATGTCGGGCATGCGCGAGTAAGGCGGGAGGAAGGCAAGAGGTGAGCCGGCGAGTGTACCCGGGCGGTCAAGCGGCGCGGCCGCTGCAGGGCTCATATACCGTATATTCATGCGGTATCAAGGCCACACCCATGCTGCCTGCCTACGCCGAGCTCCACTGCCTGTCGAATTTCTCCTTCCTGCGCGGCGCCTCGCACCCGGAGGAGCTGGTGGAGCGTGCGCGCACCTTGAGCTACCGCGCCTTTGCCATCACCGACGAATGCTCGATCGCCGGCGCGGTGCGGGCTCACCTGGCCGCGCAGGAATGCGGCCTGCCGCTCATCATCGGCACCGAGGTGACGCTCGCCGACGGCGTGAAGCTGGTGCTGCTCGCGACCGACCGCGCGAGCTACGGCAACCTTTGCCAGCTCATCACCCGGGGACGCCGGCAGGCACCCAAGGGCACCTACCACCTCACCCGCGACGACGTGGGGTGCCACGCCGCCGGATTGCTGGCGCTGTGGGTACCAGCATCCAGTGCCGGCACCACCGACGTTGCCATCCCGGACACCATCACCGCAGGACAGTGGGTTCGCGACGCCTTCCACGGGCGGGCATGGCTCGCCGCCGGTTTGTTCGCACGGGCACGCGACGTGCAGCGGGTTACCGACCTCACCGCCCTGGGCATCGCGACCGACTTGCCGGTCGTCGCTACCGGCGACGTGCACATGCACGTACGCGCCCGCCGTCCCCTGCAGGACACCCTCACCGCCATCCGCCTCGGCAAGCCGCTGGCCGAATGCGGCTTCGCCCTCTTTCCCAATGGCGAGCGGTTCCTGCGCTCGCGGGGCCGGCTCGGCGCGACCTATCCCGCCGCATGGCTCGCGCAAACCATCGCCGTTGCGGACCGTTGTACGTTCTCTCTCGCGAGCCTGCGCTACGAATATCCCGAAGAGATCGTACCGGCCGGCGCGACTCCGGCAGCGCACCTGCGTACCCTGGTGGAGGCGGGGCTTCTGCGACGCTTCGGGTCGGCCGACGCCGTCCCTGCCGAGGTGCGTGCGCTGATCGAGCACGAGCTCGCCCTCATCCGCGAGCTCGGCTACGAGCCCTACTTCCTCACGGTGCACGACATCGTCGCCTTCGCCCGCGCCAAAGCCATCCTGTGCCAGGGCCGCGGCTCGGCCGCCAATTCCGCGGTGTGCTACGCACTCGGCATCACCGAGGTCGATCCTTCGCGCATGAGCATGCTGTTCGAGCGCTTCATCTCCAAGGAACGCAACGAGCCACCTGACATCGACGTGGACTTCGAGCACGAGCGGCGTGAGGAAGTCATGCAGTACGTGTACGGCAAGTACGGCCGCGATCGCGCGGCGCTTGCCGCCACCCTCATCACCTACCGGCCCAAGAGCGCGGTGTGCGATGTCGGCAAGGCGCTCGGCATGGATCTCGCACAAGTCGATCGCCTGGCCGGCGTACTGGCGTGGTGGGACGGGCGGACGGTGGCCCCCGAGCGCATCCGCGAGGCCGGGTTCGATCCCGACAATCCGGTGATCCTGCGGCTCATCGCGCTGGTGAACGAGCTGCTGGGCTTTCCGCGACACCTGTCGCAGCACGTCGGCGGTTTCGTGATTGCGCGGGAGCTCCTCGAGCGCATGGTGCCGGTGGAGAACGCCGCCATGGTCGAGCGCACCGTCATCCAGTGGGACAAGGACGATCTCGACGCCCTGGGACTGCTCAAGGTCGACTGTCTCGCACTCGGCATGCTCACCGCGATCCGCAAGGCGCTCGATCTCATCGGCGCCGTGCGCGGTCGTCCCCTGCGCATGCAGGACATCCCCGCCGAGGATCCGGCGGTATACGCCATGGTGAGCGAGGCCGACACGATCGGCGTGTTCCAGATCGAGTCGCGCGCCCAGCAGTCGATGCTGCCGCGGCTCAAGCCGGCGTGCTTCTACGACCTGGTGATCGAAGTCGCGATCGTGCGGCCCGGACCGATCCAGGGCGGCATGATCCATCCCTACCTGCGCCGCCGGCAGGGTCTCGAGCCCGTGACCTATCCGAGCACCGCTGTGAAAAGCGTGCTCGAGCGCACGCTCGGGGTGCCGATCTTCCAGGAGCAGGTCATGCAGCTTGCGATCGTCGCGGCAGGATTCTCGCCGGGCGAGGCCGATCAGCTGCGCCGCTCGATGGCGGCATGGCGCCGCGGCGGCGCCCTCGAAAAGTTCGGGACCCGCCTCGTCGAGGGCATGCGTGCACGCGGCTACACCGATGCGTTCGCGCGGCAGATCTGCAGCCAGATCCAGGGCTTCGGCGAGTACGGATTCCCCGAGTCGCATTCGGCCTCGTTCGCCCTCCTGGTGTATGTCTCGGCCTGGCTCAAGCGTCACCAGCCGGCGGCCTTTTGCGCGGCCCTGCTCAACGCCCAGCCGATGGGCTTCTATGCTCCCGCACAACTCGTGCAGGACGCCCGGCGCCACGGGGTCGAGGTGCGTCCGATCGACGTCATGGCGAGCGACTGGGATTGCACCCTCGAG
>JBDSND010000154.1:0-12895 GCA_039915505.1 Casimicrobiaceae bacterium | reverse complement strand
TGGCGATTCACCCCGCCCACCCATGTCGTGGTCGCCTTCGACGCCGCCCTCGACCAGTTCGTCGCCGAAGGGGGACAGGCGGCGCGACTCGCGCGCTACACCCATAATTGCCAGACCCTGCTCCAGGGCATGGCGGAACTTGGATTCACACCGTTCCTGCCGGCAGCGATCCAGGCGCCGATCATCGTGACGTTCCATGCGCCACCGGATCCGGCCTACGCTTTCAAGCCGTTCTACGAACGGGTGCGGGAGAAGGGCTTCATCCTGTACCCCGGCAAGCTCACCCAGGTCGAGACCTTTCGGGTCGGCTGCATCGGCGCGATCGGTTCCGACGAGATGCGCCAGGCTGTGCTTGCCGTGCGCGATTGCCTGGCCGAGATGGGCATCAAGCAGGTGCGCCCGCGCGAGGTCGCGCGCGCCGCGGCATGACCGCGTTGGCTGCGGCGCGAGTCGGGCGGCTGGCGCGCTTGGCCGGGGTGCTGACGCTGGTGGCTGCCGTGATCGTCCCCGGACTCCCGGGTGCCGCCAGCGACGCCCTTGCGGCGGGAGCGCGTGACCGCGCGCCCTCGGCTGAGGCGTTTCGCGCCCCGCGCGACACCTGGGAGCGTCTGACGCGTGCCCTGAGCCGCCACGACCGCGCCGCCGCGCTGCGCGAGTTGACGCCAACGGCGCAGGCTCGCCACGCGGGTGAGATCGACGAGTCCCTGGCCGCCAAGCCGTTCGATCCGGCGCGCTTCGGCAAGGTCACTTCGGTCACTCTTAGTGGCGACCGCTTTGCCACGATCACCCTTACTCGGAAGAAGGATGACGGCCTCTACGCCTACGACGTGATGTTGATGCGCGGCGATGATGGTCGCTGGCGCGTGGATCGCATGTAGCGTGGCATGTAGCGCGCCATTTAGCGCGCCATGTAGCGCGGGTCGGGTGGGTCGTGGATCAGTGGGTCGGCAGGCGCTGGCCCGGCGTGAGCGGCGGCCAGCGCAGGTCGGCGAGCGCCATCGACAGCGGCCGGTCAGGTGCGATCTCGCCGTGGCGGAACAGGCAGTCGAGGATCACGAGACTGGCGTCGGCCGTGACCACGTCGGTGCCGGTATCGTGGGCGATCAACTCCGCGGCGTCGGTGAGATCGACCAGGCGGTGGGCAATGGCCTCGCCGTCGACGCACTCCGGGATGTAATTGCCAGGCAGCCGCAGGTCGTGGATGTGAATGATCTCGCGCTGCAGGCCGTCCGGTTGCTCCCGGCAGAGGCGCACCATGCCCACCGGACGGGCACGGGCGATGACCGATCGGGTGATCCCGGCCTCTTCCCAAGCCTCGCGACGCAGGGTGTCCTCGATAGTCGTGCCGGCCCGGACGCCGCCGCCGACGAGATTGTCGAGCAAGCCGGGATCGATCGCCTTGCTCGTGCTGCGCCGGGCGAGCCACATGGCGATATCGCCCTGGTGCGGGATAAGGCCATTGACGTGCGCTGCCTGGGTAAGCACGCCGAGATAACGTGCAGCGGCGCGCTCGACCATGAACGCGGGAGCCGCTCCCGGCGAAGTGGCCACCGCGTAGGCCTCGTCGCGCCACGCCGTGAGCAATCCCTCGTCAGCCAGGACGCGCGCCACGTCAGCCATCGCCTCGGTGCGAGCAGGCTCGCTGCTCAGCGCGGCCACGACCTTGAGCGCGCCATCGTCGGCACGAAACACTTCGCCAAAGCGCGCCAGGCGCGCGGCGCGGGTGTCGTCGAGCCAGCCTACTACCGCCCCGTCGATCCGCAGCGGCGTGAACGCGCCGCGTGCCGGCTGCACCGCCGCGGCGAGCCGCTCGTGGATCCGCTCCAGTAGCGCGTTCTCGATCACCCGCCCGATTCTAGCGCAGCCGCCGGCGCAAGCGCGGTCCCGCGCCGCGGGCATCGGTTAGACTGCTGCGCTCGCGAGCAATCGAACGACGTCATGACCGCACGCATCATCGATGGCAAGGCCCAGTCGGCGATTGTCCTGGACGAGGTCCGCGGGGGCGTCGCCGCCCGCACGGCCAGTGGACACACGCCGCCTGGCCTGGCGGTGGTGCTGGTTGGCGGCCATGCGGCTTCGCAGGTTTACGTGCGCAACAAGCGGCGCATGACCGGCGACGTCGGCATGAGCTCCTTTGCGCACGACCTGCCTGAAGACGCGACCCAGGAAGCGCTGCTCGCGCACATCGACGCATTGAATGCCGACCCGCAGGTGCACGGCATATTGGTGCAGCTACCGCTGCCGAAACACATCGACGAGGCCGCGGTTACCGAGCGCATCCTGCCGACGAAGGACGTCGACGGTTTCCATCCCTACAACATCGGCCGCCTGGTCCAGAAGCGACCCATCTTGCGCCCGTGCACGCCCTTCGGTTGCATGCGATTGCTGCAATCGACAGGCGCTGATCTCGTCGGCATGCATGCGGTGGTGATCGGCCAGTCGAACATCGTCGGTCGGCCGATGGCCCTCGAGTTGCTGATGGCGCGCTGCACGGTGACGGTCTGCCATTCCGCGACCCGCGACTTGCCGCGCCTCGTGCGCGACGCCGACATCGTGGTCGCCGCGGTGGGCAAGGCCGGGTTCGTGCAGGGCGACTGGATCAAGTCGGGTGCGATCGTCATCGACGTCGGCATCAACCGGACCGACGACGGCAAGCTCGTCGGCGACGTGGATTTCGGTCCGGCCATGGAGCGGGCGGGCTGGATCACCCCGGTGCCCGGTGGGGTCGGACCCATGACGATTGCGATGCTCTTGCGCAATACGCTCCATGCCGCCACGCTAGCCGACGGCTGACGGGGCCTCCCAACGTCCCCTCAAGGTAGAGGGCACCAGCGTGGCGCGGAAGGGCGTTCAGAACAGAGTCGCAGATCGACTTTGGCCCGGGCAACTTCCCTGTTCTGGTAGGCGGGCTGCGCCGCAAGGACCAGCCGCCGAGGCTTGGGCGAAGACCTGTGCGGGGTTGGCGCGGCGTCCTGGGACGCGCTGTGGAGGCTTGATCCACGCATGTTTGGCGCCGATGGAATGAGGACGAGGCCGGACGATTGTGGCGAACCGGATGTTGCGCAAACGGCGATGTCGGTGATCCGGTGCCCGGCGGAGGTGTTTCAGGCAGGCCGGGCGGCTTGTTCCAAGTGCGGTTCCGCCGGCCGGGAAAAAAGAACTCCGCGGACGATGCCGTGAGGCGTCATCGCATTAATCCCCGGGCTTGCGGTGGACGGCGTCTCATGCATTGCTCGCCGGCGTCGCGGGCTCGATTGGCGTCGGCCGCGCCATTGCGTACACTTCGACTCTGTCATCTTCATGCTCCCCGAGAATTGACATGCCCGACGCCCACGCCCCTGAAGTCCCTGCCGCGGCGCGCAGCGGGACAGGTTCCGCGCCACGCCCGTCCACCGAGGACCTCCACGCCATGGCGGGCCACGTCCCCGCGCATCTCGTCTCCAAGTTAGACCGCGCCCAGCTGCTCTCGACGCTCTACCAGTACCTCAGCCAGCGGCTCGAATCACTCACCCACCGCTGCTCGTTGCTGCTTGCCGTGCTGGCGTCCTACCTCGGCTTCATCACCTCCGGGCTGATGCACGACGGCCACACGCTGTCGGTGGACAAGCTGATGTACGCGGTAACCCACCCTTCGGTCCTCATCGGTCTCGCCGGCATCGCCGTGCTGGCCTGGGCGGAGACGGGCAAGATCAAGCGGTCGGACGACCTGTTTGCCCAACTGGCCTTCTCCGACATCGAGCTCGGCAAGCTGCATGACACCTTCAACAAGTCGACTATCGACGAGCTCTTCGGCCACATGATGGCCAACATCCGGGTGGTCGGCGGGTTCGTGCGCCACAAGGTCAAGCTCTACAACATGGGCGCGATGCTGTTCGTCGTGAGCATCTGTCTCTACATCATCGGCTTCTAATACCGGCAACACGGTCGCCAAGCTGTTCGTCGTGAGCCCTTCTCTCTTGCATCGTCGGCTTCTAAGCTGGACCAACGTCCCCGTGTACGCTCACGCTCGTCGAAATTAGCGGCCGCCGCGCCCTGAAGTCAGCTCCCCGTGTTGCGCCATCTCCTCGCGCTGCGATATCGGTTCCGCCGGCAGCTTCGGCGCTCGGCTTCACGCGGGCGGCGCGCTCCGCTGGAGCGATGCACCCATTCGCGACCGATGCCGTGGCAAACTCACGTTTGATCGTCGCTCACTCCCGCCCAGCAGGAGCAGCTTGGACGTAACGGCGCCGGAAGGCGCGCCTCCCTGGCGTTGGCGAGGCGAGATCGCGGGTGGTCTTTCCGGCGCACTCGTCGCCTTTTCGATAGCGGTTCCCGTCGGGACCCTGATGCTCGCGCCGCTCGGTCAGGAAGCGACGGGCATCGGCGTGATGGCGGGCTTGGTGGGCGCCGCCGTCGGCGGGGTGGTCGCATCGGCGCTGGGCAGCACGTCGATCCTGCGTACCGGGCCGATGACGGCGCTGGCGCTTGTCGTCAGCACCTTGATTGCGACAATCCTGTCTTCGCCGGTGCTTCAGTCGGTCGCGGAGCGCGATAGCACTCGGGTACTCGCATTCGGCTTCCTGTGTGTCGTGCTGGCCGGCGCGATGCAGGCGGCATTCGGCTGGCTAAAGCTTGGCGAAGCCATCAAGTACGTCCCCCGGCCGGTGGTGACTGGGTTCCGCAATGCAATCGTTCTACTGATTCTATTGTCCCAGGTACGACCGCTGCTGGGCGTCGCCACCGATGCGCCACTGGCGGGCGGCTTTATTGCAGCCATCGCAGTCCCGGGCCTGCTGGTCGGCACAACCACGATTGCCGCGGCCTATGCGCTTCGACGCATGGGCGCCGGCCGGCTGGCGTTGTTTGCCGCACTCGCGGCCGGCACGGCCGTTCACCACGCCCTTGCCGTCGCAAGCCCAGGGATCCAGCTCGGTGCGACTGTGGCGGCGTTGCCATCGGTCGCCGATCTGGTCACGCTGGCGTCGCCGCTCGCTGGACTGTCGGCCTTTGCCGCCTACCCGCGGGTGCTGCTCTCGATCCTTGCCCCAGCGCTGACGATCGCCCTGATCGCGGCACTCCTGTCGCTCCTTGCCCTACGTGTCGTCGAAGATCGGACAGGGCAGCCGGCGGACGCAAATCGTGAATTGATCGGACAGGGCCTCGCCAACGTCGTCCTTGGAATCGTCGGCGGTGCGCCTGTCGCGGGCACGCTGCCGACCACCAATGCGGCGTACGACGCGGGGGGCCGGACACGGTGGACGAGCCTGGTGAGCGCGCTGCTGCTCGTGGCCTGTGCAGTTGCTGGTGGTCGGCTAGTCGCGCTTCTGCCGCTTGCGGCCCTGGCTGGGGCGATGGTGGTGATCGCCATCGACCTCTTCGACGCCGAGGTGCTGCATCTCGCCGCGGATCTGAGGCGGGGCCAAGCTCGGGAGAATCTGCACGACCTTGGGATCATCGCGGCTGTTGCCATCACCTGCCTGCTCGTAAACATCGTCGCCGGGGTGGCTCTTGGATTCCTGATCGCGGCGGTGCTCTTCGCTTTCAAGAGCAGTCGCGACGTGGTGCGCCGCCGCTCGACGGGCCGCGAGCGGCATTCGTTGCGCCAGCGTACGGTTCAGGATGCGGAGCTGCTGGAGCAGCACGGGGGAAAGATTGCACTTTTCGAGCTCGAGGGGCCGATTTTCTTCGGTACTGCGGATCGTCTTTCGCGCAACGTGATCGAGGATGCGGCGCGCTCACCGTTTGTCGTCCTCGATTGTGCGCGGGTCAACGCAATCGATGCCACCGGCGCGCACGTCATCGCGCAGCTCAGCCGCCGCATCGCCACGCTCGGCCGTGTCCTGGTGATCGCATCGCTCGGCCCGCGTGACGTGCGCCGCCTGCCGCTCGAGCGAGCCGAACCGCATGGCTCTGTGGGATGGTTTCCCGACATCGACCGCGCGCTGGAGTGGTGCGAGGAAAAGGTTCTGGAAGCGTGTCGACGTGAGGCCGCCTCGGACGTCGAGCTCGGTATCGCCGACATGGAACTTTGCCGCGAATTGAGCGCAACGGAATCCGAGCGCCTCGCGTCGTTCCTGCGTCGGGAACGCCACCCGGCCGGAACGGTGCTCTTCCGCGAGGACGACGCCGGTGACGAGCTCTACTTGCTGGCGCGGGGGACCGTGATCATCACCGTCGGCAGTCGCAACGCGCCGGCCGCCGGACGCCGCGTGGCGACGTTCGCACCGGGCGTCACCATGGGCGAGCTCGCGGTAATAGAAGGCAAGCCGCGCACGGCCCACGCCGTGTTCGAGACCGACGCAGTGGTCTATGCGTTGTCACGCGACGATCTTGCCCATCTCGCCCGGACCGAAGCGAGCATCGTCATCAAGATCTACAAGGGTCTCGCCCTGACGCTCGCCCATCGCCTGCGCAGCACCACCCGGGAGCTGCGTCTGCTGGCTGGGCAGTGATGGGGTCGCATCCAGCCACGACCCTCACCGGTTCGGGCTCGTCGACGCGCACCCTTCGTAGCGCGCGCCGCTGATCCAGCGGCTCCGCTAACCGAGGGGCTCCGCTAACCCAGCGGCTCCGCTCCCCCATGCCCGATGGTTCGCCATGTGCTGGTCGGCCGGGGTGCCCATCGGCGTCACCCTGCCCGCAGATGCCACGCCTTGGGTCGCGTAAAGGCCTGGATGCCGTAGGTCGAGAGGGTAAGTCCGATTCCCGAGTGCCCAACGCCCGACCACGGCAGGCGGGGGCTCACGCGGTCGCAGCAGTTCCAGTAGGCCGATCCGGCGCGGACCTGCTGCAGCACCGCCCGCGCGCGCTTGGCATCGTGGGTGTACACCGCGGCGGTGAGGCCAAAGTCGGTGTCGTTCATGCGCCTGACCGCCTCGTCATCGTCGGCAACTTCCTGGATGCCGATGATCGGTCCGAAGCTTTCGTCGCGCATCAGCGCCATGCGGTGATCGACATCCGCAAAGACGGTCGGCTCGAACCAGTTGCCGTCGCGCTTGATCATGTGACCGCCCAGGAGCAGCCTGGCACCGCGCTTCCTGGCGTCGGCGACTTGCTTCTCGAGCACGTCGAGCTGGGCGGGCCGCGTGATCGCGCCGATGTAGGTGGCCTCGTCGGTGGGATCGCCGATACGGAATGCCTTGACCTCGGTGACGAACGCCTCGACGAAGGCAGCGTAGATCGAAGCGTGCACGTAGATCCGCTCGACTGAGCAACACGACTGACCGGTGTTGTAGAAGGCGCCATCCGCCAGTCCCGCCGCGGCTGCCTTCACGTCGACGTCGTCGCACACGTAGGCAGGATCCTTGCCGCCCAGCTCGAGCTGGACCTTGATCATGCGTTTCGCCGCTTTGGCCGCTATCTTGGCGCCGGTCGCATACGAGCCCGTGAAGAACACGCCATCGATCGGCTGCGCCAGCAGGGCCGCGCCTGTCTTGGCCTCGCCGATTACCGGAACGAACACGTCTTCGGGCACCCCCGCAGCGGCGAGCAGTCGGGCGATGTGCAGTCCGGTCAGGGTAGCGAACTCCGAGGGCTTGTACAGGACCGCGTTGCCGGCGATGAGCGCCGGCACGAATACATTGCTGCCGACGAAGTAGGGGTAGTTCCACGCCGAGATGTTGGCAATCACGCCGAGTGGCTCGTGGGTGATCCGCTCCTGCAGCTTCTGCTTGCGATCGGCGTGGACCTTCTCCTCGCCAAGGGCCTCGGTCGACTCGGCAAGGAAAAAATCGATCCGGGCGAGGAGGCCGTTGAGCTCGTTGCGCGACTGGCGGATGGGCTTGCCGACTTCGGCGGTCAAGGTGCGTGCCAGCGTCTCGAGCTCGTCGACGATACCCTGACGGAATGCAGCGATGGCCTTGAGACGCGTGCGCAAGGGACGCGCGGCCCATTCGGCTTGCGCGGCGCGGGCGCGCTTGAATTTCTTGCGCACCGCACGTGGGGAATCGACATCGACCTCGGCGAGGAGGCCGCCGGTGGCGGGATTGATGATCTTCATAAGTTCAGGACCGGTCAGTGCGCGTGAGCCGCGTCTTGCGGCGGGCAGCGACGGCGAGGAATTCGTCGAGGATGGGCGTGGCGTCGATGAACGAGTCGGCGAGCGCGTGGAACTCGGGATGCCACTGCACCGATGTGGGATGTGTCTCAGATCGCCGCTGTGAACAGTTGCTCGAAATCGTCCCGCGAGCACGGCCGCGGATTGGTGCGATGGCAAATATCTTCGATCGCGATCGCCACCAGCGCGGGGATGTCGTCGTGCGACACGGTGCGGGCCGATTTGAGTGCGCCCAGCGTGGCCGGGATGCCGAGGCGCTTTTTCAGCGCGCCAAGCCAATCTATGAATGCTTCGGCGGCTGCCCGGTCACTCATGGTCGCGGTGCCGACGACGTCGGCCACGTGCGCCAGCTCGGCTAGCTTGGCTTCGGCCGAGGGCAAATTGAAGCGCATCACGTGGTCGATCATGATGCCGTTGGCGAGACCATGGTGCAGGTCGGCGACGGTCGACAGCGCATGCGCGCACGAATGCACCGCGCCGAGGTCCTTCTGGAAGGCGATGGCGCCCATCATGGAACTCATCAGCATGTCACCGCGCGCGGCGAGGTCCTTGCCGTTCGCCACCGCGCGCGGCAGCGCTCGTGCCGCGATGCGCACGCCCTCGAGCGCGATGCCGTCGCAGAGCGGGTGGTAGGCCGGCGACAGGTACGACTCGATATTGTGGGTGAGTGCGTCCATGCCCGTCGCGGCGGTGATCGCCGGCGGCAGGTCGAGGGTGAGCTCGGGATCGGCAAACACCGCCTTGGCGAGCAGCGCCGGGGAAAAGATGATCTTCTTGACGTGGGTGGTGTCGTCGGACACCACGCTCGAGCGTCCGACTTCCGAACCAGTGCCGGCGGTCGTCGGCAGGGCGACGAAATAGGGTAACGGGCGCTCGATGGGCCTGACCTGTGGATGGTCCCAGGCATACTCGAGGACATCGCCGGGGTGCTCGGCCATGAGCGCGACCGCCTTGGCCACGTCGAGCGCGGCGCCGCCGCCCAGACCGATCACGGCATCGGCGCCGTGGTCCTTGAACGCCTGTGCGCCGGCCATGACCTGGCCGCGCACCGGGTTGCCCCAGACTTCGGAGAAGACGCCGACGTCGAGTCCGGCGAGCTCGGCGCGAAAGGCGGCGAGCAGCGGCAGCGCGGCGACGCCGCGATCGGTGACGATGAGCGGGCTTTTGACGCCCTGCTCGCGCAGGTGATCGGCCACCAGGCGACGTGCCCCGGGGCCGAAGTGGATGGTGGTCGGAAAGGCGAAACGTTCGATGGTCATGATGGGTTCAAGAAAAGCACCATATGCTCCTTGTCGTAATAGGTCGCGCCGACCTTGATGGCGCGATGCTCGATACCGAAAGTGACGAAGCCCGCTTCGTGATAAAGCCGCTGGGCGCGGGCGTTGCCGCGCGTGACGCTCAGCGTAACCTGCTCGAGGCCCGGCCAGGTTCGCCCGGTCGCGATCAAGGCCTCGACGAGCTGACGGCCAATGTGACGGCCCCCGAACTCGGGTTCGACGTACATGCCGACGAGGTCCGCCTTGTGGCGCTCCTTGTGCCGTGGCAGACGGACGAGCCCAGCGGTGCCCGCCAGGACTTCGCCGACGAAGGCGCCCATGAATGTACGGCCCGGGCGTGGCGTGAGCCGCTCGACGGACCAGGCGTCGGCGCTCGGCGCTTCTTCTTCGGCGCTGGACGTGAAGGCTTCCGGAAAGTCGGCCAGCGCACGCAGTCGCACGGCGCGATAGGCCGCCGCATCGGTCGGGAGCAGCTCGCGCAGGCTCACGGCTGGGACGGGGACGACCTGGTTGACTTGAGAAGGGCTCGACGCGTTCACGGGAAACCGGGCATTGCGTTGAAGGGTGGAATCGCCACCTGGAATCGTCACCTGGACGGTCACCACGGCCGCTGACCGCGGCGATGTCACCATCGGGAATGCGGCTGCCTTTATATCATCCGAAGCCGCCATCCGCGTGGGATCGGCGACCACAGAACTGCGACCACCCGTGACCGCGACCCGCGACGACGATGCGATCGCCACCCATGCCGGCCATCCGCTCACCTCGACGTCACAGCGTAGCCGCCCACGAAGTCCAACGTCGCGCCGGTCGGCGAAAGCAGCCCCGATGGTCACCGCACTGGTCGCGGACGTTCGCCACGCTTACAATCCCCCCTTTTCACGAGTCGGGATTCCCATGTCGAAGAGGTCGGTAGTCGCATGTCTTGCCTTGCTTGCGTGCGTCGTCGCGTCGCCTGCGGCGCTTGCGGATTATCCGGACAAGCCGATCCGCGTGGTGGTCCCGTACGCGCCGGGGGGGGCGTCCGACATCTTGGCGCGGGTCCTCGGCCAGAAGCTCTCGGAAACCCTGCACCAGCCGGTCGTGATCGAGAACCGTCCGGGAGCCGGCGGTACGATCGGTGCGGATCTCGTGGCCAAGTCGGCCCCAGACGGCTACACCCTCCTGTTGAGCGACGTGGCGGTGTACACCATCGCCCCCGCGCTGTATCCCAAGCTCCCCTACACCTCGACCGATCTTGCACCCGTCATCAACCTGGCTACGTTCGCCCACATTCTGATCACGCCGGCCAATACGCCCCTCGGCTCCTTCAAGGACATGCTCATCCAGGAGAAGGCCAAGCCAGGACGCTTCAACATGGCATCGTCGGGGAACGGTACGAGCACCCATCTCACCCTGGAAATGCTCAACAGCGTCGCAGGTACCAAATTGACGCACGTGCCCTACAAGGGTGGCGGCGCGGCCATCGCCGACGTCATCGGGGGCCAGGTCGACATGATGTTCATCGGCACCCCGCCGGCCATGCCGCTCCTACAAAGTGGCAAGCTCAAGGCTCTTGCAGTTACCACGAGTAAGCGGATGACGGCGTTACCTTCGGTGCCGACGGTGGCGGAGTCCGGGCTGCCGGGCTTCGAATCGATCGCGGCCCAGGGGATGTTCGCGCCGGCCGCTACGCCACGGGACATCATCGTCAGGCTCAACACCGAGATCACCCGCATCATCCGGCTGCCGGACGTCAATGCCCGCTGGGCGCAACTGGGAGCCGAGCCCATCGACAATACGGCGCCGCAGTTCGCGACCTGGCTCACTAGCGAATCGATCAAGTGGGGCAAGGTCATCCGCGACTCCGGCGCCAAGCCGGATTGAGCGTGCCGACCTGGCGACCGTTGCCGCGCCGGCAGGCGCACGCGCCGTGAAGACCTTCCTCGGCTATCGGCGCGCCAATGGCGACGTCGGTATCCGCAACTACCTGCTCGTCCTGTCGATTGCGGGTCTCACCGGTCCGGCGGCGCGCCGCGTCGCAAGGGCGCTGCCGGGCGCACGCCTGGTCACGATGCCATACGGCGGTGGTCTGCTGGGCGAGGATCGTGCGGTCCATCTACGTTCGCTGGCGGGCTTCGGTCGCAATCCCAACGTCGGGGCGGTGCTGCTGATCGGCAGTGACCCCCCGAAGCTCGCTGCGCTGGGCGACGAGATCGCCGGGCAGGGCACGCCGGTCGCCTGCATCGGCTTGGACGATTGCGGTCATGATGCGCTCACCCTGACCGATCGCGCCCTGCGCGCCGGCGCCCGGTTGCAGCGGGACCTGTCGCGGCAACGCCGCGTCGAGGTAGCGCTCGACAAGCTCTTCCTGGGTGTGGAATGCGGGCGCTCGGACCCGAGCTCGGGCATGGTGGCCAATCCCCTGATCGGGAGCATCGTCGACGCCGTCGTGTACGCCGGCGGCCGGGCGGTATTCGGCGAAGCCATGGAATGGCTCGGCGCCGAGCATCTGCTCGCGCGCCGTGGCGCCAATGCGGCCGTGGGCGACGCGCTGGTGCGCGCCGTGGGACGGCGCGAGGGGGTTGCCATTCACCAGGGCCTCGATCTGCTGGGCGATAACCCTGGCCCCACCAATATCGCGGCGGGACTATCCACCATCGAGGAAAAGTCGCTGGGATCGATCGCCAAGAGCGGGTCGGCGCCGATCAACGCTGTACTGGGCGTCGGCGAGCGTCCACGAGCTCCCGGGCTCTACGCGATGGATGGGCCTGCGTACTCACCGGAATCGCTTTCGGGCTTTGTCGCGGCGGGTGCGCAACTTCTGCTGTTCTCGACCGGGGTCGGCAACAGCTACGTGAGCACGCTTGCGCCGACCCTCAAGCTTTCGGCGAATCCGCAGGCGACCGGCAGCCTGCGCGAGCAACTCGATTTCGATGCCAGCGCGGTGTTCGAGGGCCGGCAATCGCTGGAGGAAGTTGCAGCGGCGTTGCTTGACGTGGTGCTGGACATCGCGTCCGGTACGCAGACCTGGGGCGAGGTGCTCGACGAGGGCGACGAGGTGGTGAGTCGGATGGGCGAGGCGTTGTGACGTCGGCCCCTGACAATGCGGTCATGCAGCAGGTGCGCTCGGCCGACGCCCTGGTCCTGCACGCCGACGACAACGTCGCCACCGCGCTGCGCCCGCTGGCGGCGGGGGCGATGGTCTGGGTGATCGGGGGGGGCTTGAACCGGCAGGTCGCGCTGCGCGAGGCGATTCCTCTCTGCCACAAGTTTGCGCTGGTCGACATGGCTGGCGGAGCAGTGGTGCGGAAGTACGGCGAGGCGATCGGCACCGCTCGGGAAGCCGTCGTCGCCGGCATGCATGTCCACGTTCACAACCTGGAGAGCCGTCGCGCGCGCAAGGCGGTTTAGCCGCGAAGCTGGGTCCCGCCGTGGCAACGTCATAACATCGCGCCCGCGCATGGAAGCGGCGTGGAGCGCGTGCGCCGGAGCGCGCTAGGTCCTCGATTCGGGAGTCGTTGAATGACCTTGCGATGGCTGCGGCGGTGCCCAAAAAAAGGCGAAAGCGGTGGGACACTAAATGATCTCGAAGTAGCGCTTC
>JBDSND010000147.1:0-41567 GCA_039915505.1 Casimicrobiaceae bacterium | reverse complement strand
CCGGCTCGAGCTGGGTCACGACCATCGAGCTGCCCTCCTTCTCGACGTGAAACCGAACCTTGTCGCCTTGCTTCAGCCGCGCGAGCGCCGCGGGATCCTTGACCTGAAACACCATCGTCATCGACGGCATGCCGAGATTGGCAATCTCGCCGTGCTTGATGGTGATCTTCTTGGCGTCCTTGTCGATCTTGCGCACTTCGCCTTCAGTCATCACCGGGGCTGCTGCAGGCGTCGCCGTGGCGTTGCTCGCGGCGAGGTCGCCCGCCGGCTTTTCGGTGGCATACGCGGGTGCGGCTGCTGCCACGCTCAGGGCCAGAATCATTGCAATCGTTCTCATGTCGTGCCTCGTTCGTCGGTAATGAGGGATGGAAAGCCGTTTGTTGCGGGGAGCACGGTGCGCGCGGGGCCGAAATCAGCGTGCTGCGACCTTGATCTTGCCCACCATGCCCGCCTGGTAGTGGCCGGGAATGAGACAGGCGAAGTCGAAATCGCCCGGACGGTTGAAGGTCCAGACGATCTCGCCGGTCTTGCCCGACGCGACATGGGCCATGTGCGCTTCCTCGTGCTCCATGCCCGGAAACTTGACCATCAGCGCGGCATGCTCGTCGAGCGACTCTTTGGTGCCGAGGACCAGCTCGTGCATGATCTTGCCGTGGTTCGCAAGCTTGAAGCGCACGGTGTCGCCTTGCTTGACGTTCACTAGGTCGGGCGTGAAGCGCATCGAGTCGAGCATGCTGATCTCGACGGTCTTCTTGACCGCTTTCGGGTCGCCGGCGACACCCCATGCGGTCTGTTCCTTTTTCACTGAGCCCGCGGCCTTGTGGTGTCCCTCATCGCCATGCCCGGCGGCCCAGCCTGAAGCCATCAAGAGCCCGGCAGCGGCTATCCAAGTTGATTTTTTCAAAGTCCTATCTCCAGAAAAAGTGGTGCGGTTGGTTACTCCCCGCGGTGCGCGGAGTCAATGTGCGGCGTGTCCCGTCCCGCTGGGCTTACGCACCTGCACTTCGATGGGCGGGTCGGCGCGCCCCGCGGCGGGCATCGATTGCCCGCCCTCGGACTTGAAGCGGGCCGGCTCTGCGGTGGCGCCCGTCCATTCGTAGGCGTTGGTGCCGGCCGGATGTTGGTACCAGCCGGGATCCTTGTAGTCTCCGGGTGCCTGGTCCCGCCGCACCTTGACCACACTGAACATTCCGCCCATCTCGACTGAGCCGAACGGACCGGCCCCGCCCATCATGCGCTCGGTGTTGTCGGGAATCGGCATCTCCATCTCAGTCATGTCGGCCATGCCGCGCTCGGCCATGACCATGTAGTCCGGAATGAGCTGGTTGATTGCCTTGACGACGCCGCGGTGCTCGACGCCGATCATGGTGGGCACGTCGTGGCCCATCGCGTTCATGGTGTGATGACTCTTGTGGCAGTGGAATGCCCAGTCACCCTCTTCGTCGGCCACGAACTCGATCTGGCGCATCTGCCCGACGGCGATGTCGGCCGTGACTTCCGCCCAGCGCGAGTTGCGTGGTGTCGGGCCGCCGTCGGTGCCGGTTACCGTGAACTCATGCCCATGCAGGTGCATCGGATGGTTGGTCATGGTGAGGTTGCCCATTCGCACGCGGACACGGTCGCCGAGACGGACGTTGAGCGAATCGATGCCGGGAAAGATCCGGCTGTTCCAGCTCCACAGGTTGAAGTCGAGCATGGTCATGATCTTCGGCGTGTAGCTGCCGGGCTCGATGTCGTAGGCATTGAGCAGGAAGCAGAAATCACGCGCAACGTCGTCGATCAGGGGGTGCCTGGCCCGCGGATGCGTGACCCAGAAGCCCATCATGCCCATGGCCATCTGGGCCATCTCGTCGGAATGCGGGTGGTACATGAAGGTGCCAGGTCGGCGCGCCACGAATTCGTAGACGAAGGTCTTGCCGGGCTCGATCGCCGGCTGCGTCAATCCCGCGACGCCGTCCATGCCGTTGGGCAGGCGCTGTCCGTGCCAGTGGATGGATGTGCGCTCCGGCAGCTTGTTGGTCACGAAGATGCGCACGCGATCGCCTTCGACCACCTCGATGGTCGGCCCGGGCGACTGGCCGTTGTAGCCCCACAGATGCGCCTTGAACCCTGGCGACATCTCGCGCACCACGGCCTCGGCGACCAGGTGGAACTCCTTCACGCCGGCGTTCATGCGCCACGGCAGGGTCCAGCCGTTGAGCGTCACCACCGGGTTATAGGGCCGCCCTGTCGGCGGCACCAGGGGCGGCATGGTGTCGGGCTTCTCCTGGAGCACGGGCTCCGGCAGCGCTGCCATCGCCACCCGGCTCACGGCTGCCACGCCCACCGACCCCATGGCGCCGAGCAGAAATCCACGTCGATTCGCTTTCACGCTTGCCCTTTTATTCAATGACCCGCGCCTACAGCCGGTGCACTGGCGGCACTCGCCTCCATCGGCGCCATCATCACCGGCTGGCCGATCAGAGCGGCCTGCAGCGCCGCGTCGGCGAGCCAGAAGTCGCGCTGCGCGGCGATTGCCTGCACCACGGTTGCGGTCTGTGCGCGCGCGTCGGCAAGGAGCTCGAAGACGCCGATCAGCATGCCGTTGTAGCGCAGCACGTTCTCCTCCGCGATGGCTTTGCGCAGGGGGACGATCTCGTCCCGGTAGTGGCGAGCGAGATCGGCCGTGGTGCGATACGCGCCATAGATCTCCCGCACCTGCGAAGCGGCGTCGACCAGGACTTGCGAGGTCCGGTTCAGGGTCGCCATGTACGTGGCCTGCGCACCGGCACGCGTCGCGTCGCCAAGGTCGAATATCGGCAGCGGCACCTCCACTTCGTAGCCCTTCTGGACCGGAAGCCCGGTCTCGCTCGTGCGCACGCCCGCGAGGTGCAAGCCATCGACGAAACGCGCGACATTGGTGAGTCCCTGCTCGCGTGCCGTGGCCTCGAGACTGGCGCGCGCGACGCGGACGTCGACGCGTTGCTCGAACGCGGCCTCGAGCACCGCCGCCTCGTCCCGGGTTGTCTTCGGCAGATCCGGCAGGCGATCCGGCAGCTGCAGCCTTTGCGCTTGCGCGCTGTCGAGCCCGAGAGTCCGCACCAGCGCCTCGCGGGTGCTGCGAGCGACCTGCTGCGCGCGGGCGAGTTCGGCGACCGCCTCGGCCGCGAAGACCTGCTCGCGCGCGCGCTGCAGCTTGCTGAAGTTGCCTGCCGCTTGCATGCGCCGCGCCAGTTCGGCGGACACATCCGCCGCCGCCTTCACCTGCTCCACGTATTGCTGCATCTGCTGCGCGGCCACCGCGCGCACCCAGGCCTGGCGCGCCAACGTCGCGGCCATGGCCACGTCTCCCGCGAGGCGGGCGCGTGTTTCGGCCTGTCGGTATTCCGCGACGCGCAGCCGCGATGGCAGCAGCAGCAGATCGCCGATGGAGATCGCGAGCATGCGGGTGATCTCGAGCTCGCGCACGCCCGGTTCCTGGCGCAGCAGACGCTCGAAGGTCAGCACCGGGTTCGGCAGGCGGGTGCCCTGGGTGATCCGCGCGGCGTCGGCAGCGCGCTCGAACAGCAGGGCCTGCACCGCCGGACTGTAGGCGAGGGCGATCCGGACTGCGTCGTCGGCGTCGAGCGGACGCGCCAGGAGTTCGTCGGTCGTGGTGCGCGCGACGCGCCGGGCCTCATCGGTGGTGAGCCACTTCACCTCCGCGCCGAGGCGGTTGCGCGTGACCTCCTCGGCTGCCCTGAAGTTGCCGTCGATCGCCGTCGTGGCGCACCCCGCGAGCAACACGGTCACGCCCAGCCCGGTCCAGAGTGGCTTGCGTCGGGACAGGGCGCGGTCAGTGCGCATGCGCGGCGCCGCTCGGCTTCGGGGGTGCGGCATCCCCCTGCGCGCTGCCGGTCGCCGGTAGGGGTGGCGTGGCGCTGGGTCCGGCGGATGCGGGTTGCCCCGAAGACGACGCTGGGGCGCGCGTTTCGCGGGCATAGGCTTGCCACCCCCCGATCCGGCCCACGAGATCATTGGCGGCCCGCCAGGATTCGACCGGCTGGTCGACAAAGCCACGGTAGCCCTCGAACGCGGACGTATAAGCTGGCTTTGGAGATATCGCCGGCGGCGTCGTGGCGACGTCCTGAGCGTATGCCGGGATGGACAAGACGGCGGCGAGCGGCAGTAATCTCAATAGGTGCGGCATGGCGTTCCGATCGGTTTTCGAGGCTGGTGGATTGTGCCGCGGGGGTCCCGGCAGTAGCCTGACCGTTGGATTACATTTCGGTCATGTGGCTGACCACGCGTCGACTGCCCTCAGAATTGCGCCCTTCAAGGAGGTGCGCGTGCGGCTGCTGATCGTGGAGGACGACCGCAAGACGGGCGATTACGTTCGGCAGGGGCTCGCGGAGGCAGGCTTTGTGGTCGATCTCGCCCGCACCGGCACCGACGGTTTACATCTCGCCACCGGGAACGATTACGACCTGGTCATCCTTGACATCAATCTCCCGGAACTCGACGGGTGGAACGTATTGCGAGGCGTGCGCGCCGCGGGGAAGCACATGCCGGTCCTGTTCCTGACGGCGCGCGACCACGTCGACGACCGCGTGCATGGTCTCGAACAGGGTGCCGACGACTACCTGGTCAAGCCGTTTGCCTTCGCGGAGCTGCTGGCGCGGGTGCGCACCTTGTTGCGCCGCGGCCGAAGCCTCGAGCCCGAGGTGCTGCGGGCGGCGGATCTCGAGCTGAGTCTTACCAGGCGGCGCGTGACCAGGGGTGGAAAGCGGATCGACCTCACACCGAAGGAATTCGGACTGCTCGAGCTCTTATTGCGCCACCGCGGTGAGGTCCTGCCCCGGTCGTTGATCGCGTCCCAGGTCTGGGACATGAACTTCGACAGCGATACCAACGTGATCGAGGTCGCGGTCCGGCGGCTCCGGGCGAAGGTCGACGACGCGTTCGAGGTGAAACTGATCCGCACCGTGCGCGGCATGGGCTACGTGATCGAGGAAAGCTGAGCCATGCCGGCGTCGGTTTGCTCCTACCTCACATTGCAATGATGCCGACAGACATCCGGCGACCGAGCGGGGTACAAGCACTGCGGAGCTTGCTTTTGCTGCACATACCTCATGCCGAACCCCCTCGATCATTCCCCTATCCGCGAGATTCCTGTGCGCCACGCCGCCGCGTCGGCACTCGATCGCCTGGAGCGGCCCGGTGTCGTGTTGGGACTTCTGGGGGGCGCTGCTGCGCTCGGACTGGCGGCGATTCTGGCCTTGTCGTTGCCGCTGCCAGGGTGGTCGCACAAGGGGAGTGCCGATCCGTCGCCGGCCGACCCCCGAGGGGGGAAGCAATCCTTCGCAACCGGCGGTGCGCGCGGTGCCGCGCGGGAAGCTCCGGTATCACAGCCGCCGGCGGCCGACCCGGCGCGGGCAATTCCGGAGCAAGACGGCAATCCATCCGCCGCCGCGGCGCGTCTGCCGGCCCTGACCGCCCTGAACCTGGTGCTGCCGCGACCGCTCGGACCCGCGCGACGGCCCGGTCCGACGCTCGCCATGGCACCGGTACCGCGACTGCCCCAGACGGCCCCGTCCATTGCAGTGGAGGTGCCGCAGCCTTTCCCGGCCCTTCCCCAAGCGAGTACTCGCACCAGGCTCGAGCCGCCGCCGAAGGTCGCGGTCGGGACGGACGTGGCCGCCAGCACCACTCCCCCTGCAGGGACGGTAACGGCCCAGGTGGCCGGCGATCCACGCCTGGCGGTTCCGCCCGATTCTTCGCTGGCTGCGACATCGCCCCCGCTCTCGTCTCCACGCCCTGGCGATGCCGTCGAGCATCGTGCCGGCTTGGCCACGGACTTCACGCCGCCGAGGCGGGCGCTTTCTTCAGTGGCTCCGGCGGTCCAGCCTCGGGACCCAGATCCCGCGCTGGCGCGGCGATTGAACGACGCGGCGAGCCGGGCGTTCTGGACCCGTCAGGATCCCGCCGCCGCGCTCGAGCTGGAGCGGCGCGCGTTCGCGGCCAATCCAGACGACGTCGAGATCGCCGGCAATCTGGCGTTCTATTACTTGAAACAGGAGCGGCCCGAAGCGCGCTCCGCGCGGCTGCTCGCGATCCACGCCCTGCGGGGCCGCGCTGGTCACGAGCGCGCGGGGCGGCTCGAGGATTGGGTTTCGCTCGGGGTGGCGAGCGCCCTCGCCGGCGAGCACGGCGAGGCGGAGCGCGCCTTCGCCGCCGGTGCGAAGGCGGCGACGCCCGAGCGGGCGTGTCGCGCCGCGCTGAACGCCGTGGCGAGCTATGGCGAGACGGTGCGCCACGCGGCCACCGCGCTGCTAGCACAGGTGCATGCGGCGGGCCGCTCGGCTGGGTCGCCGTACTGCGCCTGGCCACCCGACTGGCGTCTGGGCCGGCGCTACCCATAGCCAGCTGGCAACGGCTGCATCGGCGCGCGGACTAGTGCCGGATGCCGCGTTCGCTGACCCTCCGCCTTACGCTGCTGTTCGCGATCGCCTCGGGAATGGTGCTCGCGCTGTTCGGCTACGTGCTGTACACGGCGGTGCGCGCGCACTTCCTGCACGAAGACGTCATCGAGCTAAAGGGTAAGGTCGAGCTCGTCCGCAATCTCGCCGGGCAGGTGCGGGCTGCCGATGACATCGATCGATTGCGTGAGCGGCTGCGCGATGCCTTGATCGGGCATTCCAATCTCGCTCTTGCCATTGCCACGCCCGACGGGGTAGCGGTGCTGACCTGGCCCGATCAGCCGTCGATGCCGAGCGCGGAAAATCGTCGCGTGCTGGAGCAAGGGGTGGTCGATGGCTTCCCCGTAGCGCTGGTCGCGGTCGGTGACCGCGAGTTCCGCACCACCGCCTTCGACCTCGCGACCTCGGACCCCGTCCACCCGCGCCTGCGCGCCGAGCTCGCCCTCGGGATCGAGCACCATCGGATGTTCATGGCCCGGCTCGCGGGAATTGTGCTGCTATCGCTGCTGGCAGGCACGCTCGCCGCCGTGCTCCTCGGCTGGTTGGCCGTGCGCGTAGGTATCCAACCCTTGCGGTCCTTCTCCTCGCTCGCGTCGCGCATCTCCGCGGATCGCCTCGACGACCGCATCGCCGTCGCCGGCCTGCCGCCCGAACTCACCGAGCTCGGCAGGTCGTTCAACGCCATGCTCAACCGTTTGGGCGAGTCGTTCCGGCGGCTGCACGACTTTTCTTCGGACCTCGCCCATGAGCTGCGCACGCCGATTGGCGCGCTGATGACCCAGGCGCAGGTGGCGTTGTCGCGCGCGCGGTCGGCGGAGGAGTATCGCGAGACCATCTATGCGGCGATGGAGGAATACGAGCGGCTCGCTCGCATGACTACCGACATGCTGTTCCTCGCCAAGACCGACGCGGGGCTGCTCCTCCCGGAGGCCGCGCGGGTCGACATACGCGCCGAGACGATGGCGTTGCTCGAGTTCTACGATGCGCTCGCCGAGTCCCGGCAGTTGCGCTTCCAAGTCACAGGCGATGGAGTCGTTCGCGGCGACCGGGACATGCTGCGGCGGGCGTTGAGCAATGTACTGTCCAATGCCATCCGCCACGCGATTGCTGCGAGCAAAGTCGATGTCGTGATCCGCGTTGTGGACTCGGTGGTGGAGATCGGCATCGCCAACCTCGGCGTCCCCATCCCGGCAGCGCATCTGCCGCGCCTGTTCGACAGGTTCTACATGGTCGACCCGGCGCGCAACCGTCTGGGTGATCGCGCCGGACTTGGCCTCGCCATCACCAAGGCCATCGTCGTTGCGCACGGCGGATCCATCGACGTGATGTCCGATACGAACGGTACGCGCTTCGTACTGTCGTTGCCTGCGGCTGACGTGGCAGCGTGACCCTGTCGCGCCATTGAGCCCTTCGCGAGCGGAAGCGCTGCACGCTGCATCGGCGTAACCCCGAAACATCCTCACTTGGCGCCGGGCCGCGCGGCATCCCCCAAGGTCCAGTATCGTTCGTGCGGTCTCGCGCCGGAAAGTTTTACGGCCGCGTATGTAACCCGCCATTACATTTGCGTCATCCAGAACCTGAGCGTACGGGACGGGTGGGGTGACTCGCCAGATGGCACGGGGACTGCTTCGAGTATGACGTCCTGTCCGGGAAACTCCGGGCTGCTATCGGGGCAGAGCACGTGCTTCCCACTGTACCCGCCGAGCGTGGTACAGCCTTCACCAACCCCAGCTGCAGAACGCGGGCCGCCGGATCAGCACGCTTACTGCGCATCAAGGAGCAATCGATGAGCTATGCACGCTTCGGCGCGATGATCGTGACTTCGACCATCGTGATGTTCGGCCTGATGTATCTCAATACCTATGCGCTGGAGCACGTCACGTGGAGCCAGACACGGGCGTACATGGCCGTGGTGATGGGTGCCACGATGGCCGTGATCATGCTCGCGTTCATGCTGTCGATGTACAAGGATGGTCGCAAGAATACTGCGATCGTCGTCGGCAGCATACTCGCGTTCGGCGTCGCCCTCTGGCTGGTGCGGAGCCAGGCAACGGTCGAGGACGTTTCCTACATGAAGGCCATGATCCCGCATCATTCGATCGCGATCATGACCAGCAAGCGTGCGCATATCCGCGATCCGCGGGTGCGCAAGCTCGCCGACGGCATCATCGCGGCCCAGGTCAAGGAGATCGCGGAGATGCAGCAACTCATCGCGGACCTCGAACGCAAACCGCTGCCGGCGGGCAGCCCTGACCTTCCGCCGCGCTAGAGCACATCCGCTGGCAGTGACCAGCACCTTGAGCAGGTCCCGATCGCCAGCATGGCTTCTAACCGCAGGCGAACTGTCTTAAGGTTCCTATCGGTCATGGTATGGCCCTCCACAGGGTTCGGTCGATCGACACCATCAACTTCGTACCATGACCATCCCCGCCTTACTCAAGGAAGCCACAGTGCATCGGCAAATATGTGACAAATATGAGCTGATCTTGAGGTTGCCCGCAAAGCTGTCCCTCCGCCGTGGTTTCGGAGAGCGGCCGCCTTTGCCTTGCAAAACACGCATCACGCCTACTTGTCTCAGAGTGGCACAGCGCGCGAGCTGCGCGGCACCCGCGCCTTGACCGCATTGGCGCGCGCAAAGTATTGGATGTCGCCGCCGGGCCCCGAGGGGAGTTCGGCTCGAACGGCGCGCATTAGCCGGGTCCGCTCGGTTTCCGTCATGCCCGCGATGATCTTCGTCGTGGGGCTGTAGCTGGGCGTCTGCGCGTGCCAGAAGTCCTTGAAGTCCTGGTAAGCCAGGCAAACATCGATAGTTCGAGTCTCAATATACTCGAGCGCTGTCTGCTCAAACAGTGTTCGCAGCGCGTCAACGCGCGATTCGGTGGTGCCAGGAATTCCTGGGATGTCCACTCCGAACCGGCGCATGGCGCGGCGCAGAGGGCCACTTGGAGAGAGCTCTTCCGCAAAGTCCCACACGTAAGCCGCGACACTTCCGCCGCCGCGCGTCACCCGCCGCATTTCAGCCATCGCTTGTGACCGCTCGGGGATGAAGTTCAATACCAGCGCAGCGGCAACCATATCGAAGGAGGCATCCGCGAAGGGTAGCCTGCACGCATCAGCTACTTGGAACGTCGCTCGGCCGGCTGCCGCTCCCTGTGAGGCTTGCGCGATTTGAGCTACCTCTGGGTCGATGCCGACCACCGTCTTTGGGGAGCTCAGTTCCAGTAGCGTTTGGGTAAGAACACCGGCACCGCAACCCACGTCGAGCCAGCGCGCGCCTGCAGGCGGCGCCAGCCATTGGAGAAAGGTGGGCGCGACAGCGCGGCTCCAGCGTCCCATGGCGCGCTCGTAAGCCGCACTGTCATCGAACTTAATGGGAAGTTCCGCCATACGCTACTCGGCCTTCAGGCCTGCCTGTCGGACGAGCATTGCGTTAAGAGCGATTTCCTCATCGATATGGGATGCAAACTCGGCGGGCGACATGACCATAGGATCGACGCCGAGCGCCGCGAGTTTCTCGCGCACCCTGGGCGCTTGCAGCGCGTTCAGCGTTTCGCGATTGAGCATGCTCACGATGTTTGACGGCGTCTTGGCCGGCACAAATAGCGCGAACCAGATCGGATATTCAGCCTCCTTGATGCCGGCTTCGCGAAACGTCGGGACATCAGGCAGCAGCGTGGAACGGCGCGATCCGTTGACCGCAAGTGCGCGAAGCTTGCCGTCGCGGATATGCGGCAGCACTAGCGCGACCGGGCCAAGGAAGAAATCGACGCGCCCCGCGATGACCTCCAACATGGCCTCCGCGCCGCCCTTGAATGGCACATGTACGACCTGGATCCCTGCGCTCGACACGAAACGCTCGGCGCTCAGATGGGTCGCGCTGCCGACGCCGACCGATGAAAAATTCAAAGCACCCGGTCGCGCCTTGGCGACGGCGACGAGCTCCGCGGCTGAGCTCACGCCTTTCGCAGGCGATACAACCAGGACGCTGGCCGAAATGCCAACCGGCACGACGGCGATAAAGTCGCGCGCCGGATGGTAGGGTAAGCTCTTGTAAAGTGCCGGTGCTATAGTCAGGGCCGAGCCGTGTGCAAGAATCGTGTGGCCGTCTGGTTCGGACTTCGCGACGACGGCGCTGCCGATCGTTCCACCCGCGCCGACTCGATTCTCGACGACGATCGGCTGCCCGAGCTGCGCCGATAACTGTTCAAACACGAGTCGATGCACGATGTCAGTGGAGCTTCCTGCGCCGACCGGCACGATCGCGCGCAGCGGTTTTGTCGGCCACGCTTGGGCCGCGCCGTCGAAGGCCAACAACGAGAGTGCGAACGCTGTGATCGCCAACAGGTAACGTTTCATGGCAGCTTCCTTATGGCAGACACAGGGATTCTCAAGACGAGCGATTGATATGTCCAATACATACTTACGCTAGATCTTTATGCCGTCGCGGCATTAAGATCCCGTTATGGATCTGCGCCATATCCGCACGTTTGTGACCGTGGCCGAGCTTGGCACGGTATCCAAAGCGGCCTCGCACCTCCATGTGGCGCAGCCGGCGCTCTCTCGCCAAATCGCCAACCTCGAGGATGAATTTGGGGTCAAACTTTTCGATCGCGTAGGCCGCCGGCTGCTGCTCACGAGCGAAGGGCAGCAACTGCTGAGCGAATGCCGTGGTCTGTTGAACTATGCACGCGCCTTGGGCGAGCGCGCGCACCTGCTCCGACGCGGGGATGCCGGGGTCTTGCGCGTGGCCGCCTCACCGCACCTTATCGAAGGCATCTTTCCCGATCTGCTGAGCCGTTACTCCGAGCGCTTTCCCAATGTGCAGGTGAGACTGATTGACGTTGTGGGTGCGGATTCGTTCGCTATGCTCGAGAGAGGTGAGATCCATCTCGCGCAAACGACCGTTCTCGCGCTTGCGGGAAACGAACAACGCTTCGCGAGTTATCCACTAGGACCCATGGAAATGCTAGCCGCGTTTCATCCGCGGTTGAAGCTCGGCAAGGACGGCGAGGTAGAGATCGCCCGCCTCGCAACATATCCGTTGCTCCAATCGACGACCGAATTTCTCATGCGCAAGGCCTTCGATGCGGCATGCCGCATGGCGGGGTTCACGCCGAACTATGTATTGGAATGCCGCGCGCCGCACGCACTGCTCGCAATGGCCGAGGCGGGGCACGGCGTAGCGATCATTCCGTCCGCCCTGCGCGTTGACCGCTACGTCCTACGACGCGTGCGCGTCATGTACCGCGGCAAGCCGATAGATGTGCCATTGGGAATGCTGTGGGACAAGCGGCGCCCAATGCCGGCCTACGCGAAAGTGTTCTGCGAGATGGTCGCCGAGCACGTATTGCGGGCATTCCCGATCAAGCCGCAATTGCGGCGAGCTTAGCGCAGCGCCTATGCTTTAGCGCGTTGTGGCGCTAGCGATCCTTGCGTTCGGTCGAGCACGCGGCGCTCGGGTGCGCACGAACCTCCGGTCTCAACCCGGCGCGCTTCCCAACGACGCCAGCGACAGGACCTTGCGCGGTGCCTTGCCCACGGCGACCACGCGTACGTTGCCGGTCGGCAGATCGACGATGCTGACATCGTTGGGTCCTTCATTCGTCTCGATCCCGGTCTTGCCGGCATGGGCGATCGCGATCCAGTGCGGTTGCTTGCCCACGGCAATCGTGCGGAGCGGAATGTTGGCCACGGGATCGAACAGCATGACCTTGCCCGGGCCCTGCACGAGGGCCGTCCCGGCGGGTGCCCCGCGAGAGTAGCCGGCGATATGCGGCGACGCTCCCGTGGGAATCCGGGCGACCACACGATCGGAGTCGGGGTCCAGGACCTGGATGCTGTCGACCCTGCCTGGGTGTAATACAGCGCCTTGCCGTCGAAACCGAACTCGAGATCGCGCGGCGGCTTCTCCAGCGGCAGCCGGCGCATCACCGACCCGACAAAACGCCGGGCGTTGCGTCGCATGAGGAAATCCAAGTACGGAGAACGGCGGTCCTCCGGTCGTGAGACGCCGGAAGCAGGGTCGCGCGCGAAGTGCGTCCGGACGGCGTGCGTCGCTGCCTAGGCTGGACCTGGCAGGGTGATCCCCGGAAATATCTTGATCACCGCCGCATCGTCCTCGCGGCCGTGGCCGGCCGCCGAGGCCTGCATGAACATCTGGTGCGCAGTCGCCGAGAGCGGCAGCGGAAACTTGCTGGCTCGGGCGGTATCGAGCACGAGCCCGAGGTCCTTGACGAAGATGTCGACCGCCGACAACGGGGTGTAGTCGGCGGCGAGCACGTGCGCCATGCGGTTCTCGAACATCCAGCTATTGCCGGCGCTGTGGGTGATCACCTCGTAGAGCGCATTGGCGTCGACGCCTTCGCGCAACCCCAGTGCCATCGCCTCCGCGGCCGCAGCGATGTGCACCCCGGCGAGGAGCTGGTTGATGATCTTGACTTTGCTGCCGTTGCCGGCCCGATCCCCGAGTTGATAGACCTTCACCGCCATGGCGTCGAGCATCCCGCCGGCCTTGGCGTAGGCGTCGGGCCGTCCCGCCGTCATCATCGTCATTTCGCCGGAGGCCGCGCGGGCGGCGCCGCCGGAGATCGGGGCGTCGAGATACAGCACGCCCTGCGCGGCGAGGCGCGCCTCCATGGCCACCGACCAGTTGGGATCCACGGTCGAGCACATGACCAACAGGCTCCCCGGCTGCATGCAGGCTGCCGCCCCGTTGTCACCGAACAGCACGCTTTCGGTCTGGGCAGCATTGACCACCACACTGACGATCACCTCGCAGTGCGTCGCGAGCTCGGCTGGGTTCCGGCACGCGACGCCGCCTTCCGCGGCGAAGGCTTCCGCAGCCTCCGTGCGCACGTCGCACACGTGGACGGCGTAACCGGCGCGTCGCAGCGAGCCCGCCATGCCGCGACCCATGGCCCCCAGGCCCACCACGCCGACGTGGATACCGCACTGCTCGGGATTGGCGACAGGGCTCATGTTCGGACTCCAGTGGAAAGGTGGATGAAAACGCGCTCAGTGCGCTGCCGTCTTCGGTGAACGGAGGGTCGGTGTCCCGGCGGGCCAGAGCGCGATTCGGGTGAGGTTCGCCCTCGCTCCATCCGCGAAGGTCAGCTCCACGCGCATCCGATCGAAGGTGCCGCGAACGTTCCTGGCATCGAGCCTTATCGTGACCCCGGCGCTGGTCATGGCGAAGGGCGCGTCGTGGCTGGCGACGATGCGCCAGGCGCTCTTCGCATCCCCCACGGCAATCCGCACCCGCTGCAACGGCCGTGCATCGTCCAGGCCGAGCACGACGGCCGAGAATGCGGTGGACGTGAACGCGAGCTCCGGTGGCGAGACGAGGGTCATCGCTCCTCCCCGTTCCGGGACGAGTTCGAGCAGGCCAGGGCGCGGCACCACGATGCCCTGCGCGGCCCTCCATCCGTCGTTGTCCGGGTGGCGTGGCGAGCCGAATGTCCACAGGCGGGCACCCAAGGGAACGTTGGCGTGGGAGAGCATAAAGTCGCGCGCCGCATCCTCGAAAGGCGTGTTGCGCCACGCCGTGAAGGTCACGTAGCCGGGCTGACCGGCCAGTGTGCCGTTCGAGCCGTTCCATGCCATGGGGGATACGTAGCGTCCACCGAAGTTGAAAATATCGCGTAACGCCCGGTAGCCCGCGGCGTAGGACGGTTGCTCGGCCGGTTGCCGCAGGTCGGCGGTGTTGATCTCCACGACGCCCCAGCCGGGATCCATCGTGCGGAAGGTGTTGAAGAGTGTTCCCGGCACTTCCATGCGGATGGCGTTCACGGCCGAGGCTCCGTACAGGATTGCGCCCAGATGGCCTTGGCGAGGGATCGCGCCTTCCACGCTCATGCCGCCAGTGTCGTAGTTCTTCATCGGGCTGCCGATGTGCACGGCGAAGGGTCGCGCGTCGGGGTGAGGCGCCATGAATCCCTGCGACGACCAGATGCGCGCCGGGGAGATGCCGGCTTCCGCGAGCCACGACGAAAGCTCGTCGTAGTGCAGGTCGATGACGTGCCGGCGAAATGTCTCCCATTCCTGGGTCCACGGATCGTCCCAGAACGCCGGGCGACCATCCTTCGGCTCGCGCGGAAAGGCGCGCGGCGGATCGACATCGTCCCAGCGGGCGAAGCGCCGGCCGGCAAGCTTCTCGACCGCGGCGAGGGTGAGCGGATGAGCCCGCCGATAGCGCGACAGGTCGGGTGCGCCATCGGTGGCGCGTCCTGCGTATGGACCGGTGCCGGCGAGCCACTCCCGGAACTGGCGCAGGGTCTGCGGGTTGTAGTCGTACCACTGCGCCTGGTCGAAAAAGGGATTCATGTAGGTGTCGGGATCGAGGGTGATGCCGACGAAGAGCTCCGGATTTGCCTTCGCGAACGCCGCGATGATCCGGCCCGCGGCCTGCAGGTTGCGGCGTTTGTAGTGCCGGACCTCGCGGGCGTAGACGTTGAAGGTGAGGCTGCGTGCGAGTTCCGGTGCGTCCTGCGAGCCCGGCAGGTGCTTGAGGTAGTCGTCGGGCAGCACCTCGTTCTTCTCGTTCCACTGGTCGTTGCCGACGTCCTGCTCGAGGTGGTCGTTGACGTCCCACGTCGGCACGTCGCACGAGGCGTCCGCCCAGATGCCGCCATTCAAGGTGAACAGCACCGGAATCGCGTGCAGGACGGCGTAGCGCAGCGAAGGACCCAAGGCGTCTTCGGCGATACGCCGCGTGCCACAGCGCCGCTCGATGTCCCAGTCCGGATCGAAGACGAAGTCGTGCGCCTGGCCCCGGGTGGTGCGCAGGTACAGGATCGGGACGCGCATGCCCGTCGTGATCGTCGGGGACGCGTACGGCCGGTACCAGCCGTCGAGCTCGAGCGCGCCGCCGAGGCCGATTCCCGACAGTGCCGGCAAGATGTAGAACGGTGGGCCCCGATGGGATTGCGGACGCAGGTCACGGAAGCGCTCCAGTGCTGCGGCCTCGACGATGTCCCGGGTCGCGAGCACCGACTCGCGTCCATCCTTGGCGATGGCAACCACCCTTGCCGGGCGGCGGTCCACGCCGGGTGCTGGCGGCAATCCGCTCAGGTCGGCTTCGATCACGAAACCGGGCGCCGCGCTGTCGGGAAAGCCGGGCCGCACTTTGGCGACGTCGGGACGGGCGAGGCCGTAGCGCGCGGCGAAGCTCCGCCCGTCCACGCGCAACTCGACGCCGCGAATGCCTTCCGGTGCGAGCGCCCAACCCGCCAGGGCAATCCGCGGGCCGCGCAGCGCTTCCCCGGGTGGGGTGTCGACACTGCCGATCGGTCCGGCAATGACCGGGGTGGGCGCGGGTGCAGGCGCAGTCGCTGCCGGGGTGCTGGCAGCTGGTGGACGATCGGTGCGTCCGTCGCGGGTGGCGAGCGCGTACCACTCGACGCCAGCGAGTGCCGCGACCAGCGCGAGGAATCCCAGGAAGTAGGGCCAGGTGCGGCCCGCACACGCAGTGTGCGGCACGCGCTGCGGCAACGGCAGTTGCGCGGGAGCGAGAGTGATCACCGGCCGGGGCACGACGGGGTGCCGGCGCGGTGCCGGCACCAGCGCACGAGGGCCGGGAGTGCGTGGCACGCGCGGGTCAGACAATCCCGCACGTGCGATGGATCAGACTTTGTTCTGGTAGACGTACGCCTGCTGCTGCACGAGGCCTTCGTCCATCTTGCGGCGCTCGTCCAGGTCGCGCGGCGGCTTGTCCCACCAGATGGCGCGGCCGTTCTGCTGCTCGCGGTCGAGCTCAGGGCGCTCCACCTTCAGCTCGCGAATGAACTTGGTGAGATTGGATTCGTACAACCGTGAAGGCAGCATCATGGCAGGCGCACCACTTCAGTCAAACGTTTCGGCCGCACTTCATGGGAGAGCCGTCGTGCAGGAAGGCGAGGGGCGATTCTAGCATTCGGGGGCGCTCCCGCCGGTTCGCTCCCCGGTGTCCCGCACCCCGGTGTACGCGCCTCCTAGGGCATGGGGCGCGGGCGCTGACCCTCCACCGTCATCACCGCGGTGGATCACCCTCGACCGGCGCTGCAGTCGCCGCGTGGCCGTCGCGGCGCGGTCGCCCCGCGACCATCTCGAACCGGAACAGCCGGCACTCGATGGCGCCGTTCCACAGCGGCGTGCGGGCGGAGGGCTTGAGCCCGATCAGTTTCGGCAGGCGCAGATCGCCCGACAAGAGCAGCGCCGTCCAGCCGGTGAAGTGCTGCTTCAGTGCGTCGCCGAGTTGTGGATAGAACGCCGCGAGATCGCGCGCGTCTTCAAGGCGGACGCCGTAGGGCGGATTGGCGATCAGGATGCCCACGGTTGCGGGCGCGGCGCGGGTGAGCACGTCGGCGCGCTCGGCGAGAATCCATTTACCGACCCCGGCTTCGGCGGCATTGCGGCCCGCCTGGCGCACGGCGGTCTCCTCGCGATCACTCGCCACGAGCAGCGGTGTGTCAGGGTCGCGACGGACCCGATCGTGCGCGGCCTGGCGGATACGCTGCCAAGTCGGTCCGTCGTACCATCCCAAGCGCTGGAAGCCGAACGTGCGCGCGAGGCCCGGTGCCCGGTCCGCGGCAATCATCGCCGCTTCGATGGCGATCGTGCCGCTGCCGCACATGGGATCGAGGAATGGCATGCCCGGTGTCCACCCGCTCAAGGCCACGATGCCCGCGGCGAGATTCTCGCGCAAAGGCGCGGTGTCGGTCTCGCGCCGGTAGCCGCGCTTGAAGAGCGGCTCACCCGAGGTGTCGAGATAGATCGTCGCCTCGCGCGTGGTGAGATAGGCGTGCACGCGCACGTCCGGTCGCTGCTTGTCCACCGAAGGCCGCGTGCCTTGTGCGTCGCGGAACACGTCGCACACCGCGTCCTTCACCCGCAGGGTCGCGAACTCGAGACTGGTGAGGGGCGAGCGGGTCGCGGCCACGTCGACCCGCAGGGTGCGGTCGGCGCGGAAGTGCTCGGTCCAACGCACCTTGCGCACCAGGTCGTAGACGTCGTCCTCGTTGCGGTATCCCCCATGCGCGACCTGCCACAGCACGCGGCTCGCCAGTCGTGATTCGAGGTTGGTGCGGTAGGCGAGATCGAGCGGACCGGAAAAGGCCACCCCGCCCTCGACCGGGGCGACGAACTGTGCGCCGAGCCGCGTAAGCTCGTCGCCGAGTCCGGCTTCGAGCCCGCGCGGGCAAGGCGCGAAGAAACGCTCGGTCATGGCGGTCCCGATCGGGCCGCCGACAGCCTCGCGGGTGGTCGGATGCGCCCCGCAACGCCGGCGCCCCGGCATGGGCGACGGGCCCGCCAGGGTGCGGCCGTGGCGCTCGGCGGAGGGCGGGATGCTGGAAGGCCTGCACCTCCCGTCGCCGCGTTGCGGCCGCGGGCGTTGCGCACAATTCCGGTCATTTCAGCAGCCGCCGCCGCGTCAGCACCAGGGCGATCAGGAATCCACCCACCGCATACACGGCAAGCACTGCGAGATGCCACGGCACGTTGGACGGAATGACGCCGGCGAGGAGTGGCCGGGCGAGGTCGATCGCGTGCTTCAGCGGCAGGAACTGGGACACCATGGCCAACGGTCCGGGCAGCTGATCGGCCGGAAAGTAGACGCCCGACAGCAGCAGCATCGGCGTCAGCACCAGGGTAAAGAAATAGGTGAAGAACTCGTAGCTCGGCGCCAGCGCCGTCATGATGAGGCCGAATGCTCCGAAGGTGAGGCCGATGAGCAGGCCGAGCGGGATGATCCACAGCGCATACCAGGTGTGCCCGTAGCCCAGCAGTATCAGCACGCCGAGGATCGCCGTGGTGCTGATCACCGCCTTGCTGCCGGCCCAGATCCATTCGGCGAATACGACGTCGTCCAGCGAGATCGGGGCATTGATGATGGCATCCCAGGTGCGCTGCACGAACATCCGCGAGAACGCCGAATACATGCCTTCGAAACTGGCGGTGAACATCGCGCTCTGGCAGACCATCCCGGTGCCGATGAAGGCGATGTAGGGCATGCCGCCCACGTCGCCGACGATGGCACCGATGCCGTACCCGAGCGCCAGCATGTAGAACAGCGGATCGGCGATGTTGCCCAACACGCTGGCGATGGCGAGCTTGCGCCAGACGAGCAGGTTGCGCCGCCATACCGGCGTCCAGCGCAGGGAAAGCTCGGGAAACCGCAGCATTGCAGCACTGGTCATGGTGTTCTCGGGAGGGTGGGCCGCGGTTGCCGCGTAGCTGCCGGGGAATCGCGGTCGCCCGTGCGGCCACGACGCACCTCGAAGTCAGTCGCGCAGTTCGCGCCCGGTGAGCTTGATGAAGAGGTCCTCGAGGTTTGCCGGGCGGTGCAGATAACGCACCCCGGGCACGGTCGCGAGGGCGTCGATGAGAGGCTTGGGATCGTCGGTGTAGCAGAAGGCCGTTTCGCCCGCGACTTCCGTTCGCTTGGCGAGACCGCGGCCGACGGTCTCCGCCCACATCCGCGCGTCGTCGCCGTAGATCTCGATGACCTCGGGCTCGACGTGGGCAGAGAGCAGGGCGCGTGGCGTGTCCGAGGCGATCATCCGGCCGTGATCGATGACGGCGAGCCGGCTGGCGAGTCGCTCGGCCTCGTCCATGAAGTGCGTCGTGAGCAGGATTGTCTTGCCCTGGGTGAGGAGCTGGCGCAGTCCGTTCCAGATGAGATGCCGTGCCTGTGGATCGAGGCCGGTAGTAGGCTCGTCGAGAATCAGCAACTCGGGATCGTTGATCAGCGCGCGGGCCAGGGTCAGCCGCCGCTTCATGCCGCCTGACAGGGTGCGGATGCCCACCGTGCCCTTGCTCGCGAGACCGGCGAACTCGAGCAGCTTCGGGATCCGCGCTTGCAGGATGGCGCGGGCAATGCCGAAATAACGGCCGTAGATCTCGAGGTTCTCCGTAACGGTGAAGTCCGGGTCGAGATTGTCCATTTGCGGCACGATGCCGACCCGCATGCGGGCGCGCCGCGCGTCCTTCGGCACCCGTTCGCCGACGAGCTCGATCTCGCCGCCGTCGGGTTCGATGAGCCCGAGGCAGCAGCGTAACGTCGTGGTCTTGCCGGCGCCGTTCGGGCCGAGCAGGCCAAAGCATTCGCCGCGGCGAATCGAGAAGTCGAGGCCACGCACGACTTCGGTGTTGCCGTACGACTTGGTGAGTCCCTGCACCCGCAGCACGACCTCGGCCGTCGGCGCCGGACGGGCCAGGTCGGATAGTGGGGCTGCAACGAGACCGGATAGGTCGGCCGGCACGGGAGGGCTGCGGGTCACGCGTCGCGCTGGTTCAGCCCGCAGAGGCAGGGGCGGTCGGTCGGGCATGCCACATTCCGGTGACCACGCGCTGGAGCTGCGGCAGCCGGCCGTGGAAGAAGTGCCCACAACCGGGAAACACGACCACGGGAAGCTCCTGGGGGCGGGCCCAGTCGAGGACGTCGGCCAGCGGCACCACGTCGTCCGCTTCGCCATGGACGATGATCGTCCCCGGGGCAACGGTCTCGACCGCGAAGCGCTTGACCGCCGGCCCGACCAGCACCAAGCCCTCGGTCTGGACCTGCTTGGCCACCCGGGTCTGCACGTAAGAGCCGAACGAAAATCCGGCGAGTGCCACGGGCAGCGAACCGAAGCGCGCCTGCGCGTACGCAAGGGCGGCGAGCATGTCGTCGGTCTCGCCGTTGCCTTGATCAAAGGTGCCCACGGAAAGCCCCACGCCGCGGAAATTGATCCGCACGCTGGCGTAGCCCAGCGCAAAGAAGGTCTTGGCGAGGGTCTGCGCGACCTTGTTATCCAGGGTGCCCCCTTGCTCCGGGTGCGGATGCGCGACCATGGCGATGCCCACCGGCGCGTCGGGCGGCACGGCGATGGCGATCTCGAGGTCGCCGGCGGGACCGCCAATGGTCAGCCGCTCGGTATTACGGGGGGTCAAATGCGCAGCCTCTCGACGATCTCGCCCCCGACCACGTGCCGGTCGATGATCTCGTCGATATCGGCACGATCGATGTAGGTGTACCAGACCTCCTCGGGATATACGACCAGCACGGGACCTTCCTCGCAGCGGTCGAGACAGCCGGCGCGATTCATCCGCACCTTGCCCGCACCCGCGAGGCCGAGCGCCTTGATCCGCTGCTTCGCGTACTGATGCATCTCGTCCGCGCCACGGCTGGCGCAGCATGCTTCGGGTGCCTCGCGCTGGTTGCAGCAGAAGAAAACGTGGTGCTGGTAGTAACTCATCGGTCGACCTTCTCGTAGCGAGCCCGCCGCGCGCACAGCGCGTCTTCCCCTCGCGCGGCAGCGAGCGCCTCCAGCAGCCATGGCTTGGACCGCGCGCGGTTGCGCGCTTACGCGGATCGGGATGCAGGGAACCAGCAATTATAGCTAACGCGCCGGATCATCCTGGCGCACCCCAGCGCGGTCGCCCGGCGAGGACGAACAAGTAGCCGCAAGCCACCAGCGGCCACAGCAGCAGCACTGCGTGGGTGAGGCCGTTGAAATTGAGGAGCTGGCCGTAGGACCAATTGAACATAGCCACCGGCGCGCGGCTCCAGAGGAGCTCGGGGGTGAGCAGCGTCGCCAGCAGCGACGACAGCAGCGCGACCGTCGCGACGGCGACCTGGGCCGGTCGAGGCAGCCATACGGCGATCATGAGCAGCAGCGTGCCCATGGCCACTCCCGCCATCACACCCGGCCGCAGCCATTGCTGCAGCGCCACCGGCGTGAGGAGCAGCGCCGCGGCGAGCGTCTTCAGCACGATGGCGGCCGCGAGCAACGCGAACACGGCCACCCCCACCACGCGCCGGTCGCGCAGTAGTAAGGCCAGGAACAGACCCACGCCGAGGATCTGGAACGCGCTATGCACGGCCTCGATCAGCAGGGCCGCGACATCCGGATCGGCGTTCGGGGCTTGCCCGGCCACCTGCGGCAAAGCGCCGGCGGGGTCGAACATGGTGGCAAACAGTGGAATGGCCGGGTTCACCTGGACCGCCAGCCACACCACCAGCAGGGTGAGGCCGATGTCACCGAAAGTGCCATCGAGCAGCCAGCGATGGCGCGCGCTTCGCATGGCGCCGCGGGCCTGGGGCGCGTTGGCGAATATCACCCCGAATGCGCCCCCGAAGGCGGCACCGACGGTATTGCTCAGCACGTCCATGATGCTGGCGTCCCGCGAAGGCAGCAGCATCTGCAGGCTCTCCAGAAGGAACGAGAGCAGTGCGCCGCCGGCGAGTGCGCCGGCGAACCGGCCCCATGGCAACTGGTCACGCCGTACCAGCGACAGGAAGAAGCCCAGCGGAACGTAGGCGAGAACGTTGGCCAGTATGTCGAAGCGTGTAAACCGGGGCAGCTTGGGCGCGAGCACGAAAAAGGGAGTGCCGTGCGGGGGCGCCATCCACGGACCGAACGGTTGCAGACTGGCATAGGCGATGGCGAGGCCGTAGATCACCGCAAGGGCGTGCGGCAACACCGTCGGACGGGTGCCGGTCATCCTGCCGGGGGCGCCATCGACGCCGGTGCTTCCAGCGCGCGGGTCATGACCGTCATGTTCGGCCCCGTGTCGGTGGCCGTGAAACCGGCCTCTAAAAAGAGGGCTTCGGGACCGTGATAATGCGCATCCGGTGACGGTTCGGTGCCCGCGTTGAATGGAAACGCCAGCACCCGCCGGATGCCGCGCGCCGCGAACGAGTCGAGCGCGCCCCGGAGCAGGGCGCGGGCCACCCCGCGCCGACGCCAGGGGGACGCGACCACGAAACACACGATCGCCGCCGACGATTCCGGGGGCGCGTCGATCGTCGGTGGCGGGATGCCAAGCCGGCCCCAGCAATGCGGCAGCTTATGCAAAGGCTGGGCGTTGAGCCAGCCGACGACTTGGCTGTCCATCGGGCTTGCCTCATCGTCCGCGTAGGCGAGGAACCCCTCCATCTCGCCCACGTCGATACGTGCTGCCATGGCGATGCGGTTGGTGGGGCCGTCGAACGCATCCCAGTCGAGCGTCTTGGGGACATGGTAGTAATGGCAGTAGCACTTCGCCCAGCCCGGGTTGTCGGCGAAGGCCGGACCGCGTTCGTGGTCGAAGAAGCGCACGAAGTCGTCGCGATGCCGGGGGCCGATGAGCTCGACGCGAATGGGTGGGCTCATGGTCGTGATGATCGCACGAGACACGGGCCCCAAGCCGGCGGTGCGGGGGGCGGTGGAGCGCGCCGCGTCGGCAGCGCACGCCGCACCCGTTTCACCGCCGGCGAGCGGCATCAAGTATTCCGCGGCGGCGACGTTAAGGCTTGAGTGTCATCCCTTGCGCGGCCACCGTTCGCCAGGTCGGGTCGGGCGTCGGCGGCAAGCTCGATGCGGGGTCCGCCCGAGAGGAGTCTCGCGATTCGGGGTGGCGGCCCGGACGTCCGGATTCGAACGCTCGGCCTAGGCCGTCGGCAGGGGATCGCAAAGGTTGCGCGGGCGGCGCAGATGTGACAAAACAGCACCTTGCCGTGTCAACTCCGCGTGCCTTGCGAGCCGCGACCTAGTAGAGTACAGCCATGTCCATGCCACCCAAGCCGAGCCGATTCCTCGACCAGCTGCGCAAGCAGTCGGAGACGGTGCGTGAAACCCAAGGTGAGCCGCAGCGTCCGATGGAGGACGTGCTGCGCGGCATGGATGGGCAACTCTGGGCCGGGTTCCGATGGCTGGAGGAGGCATTGCGCCACCTCGAGGTGATCCGGCCCCGGGTGCAGCATGCCTTCACCCTGCTTGGCGTGCTGACCATCACGGCGCCGCGGTACGAGCGCGGGTTCGTGTCGTATCGCCGCCGGCCCGTCGCGGGCATGGAGCTGCTCGAGCATCTCGAGCTTTTCTATCGCCTCGTCGGTGACGGACCGGTCACGGTGAAGGTCCAGCCGGGGAGTGCCGCGGGCATCGAGGATCGGCTGCGCAGCGCACAACTCCAGTACCGCTACGAGACCGAGCTCGACGAATACCGCACCGTCCGCAGCGGCACGTTCACGGTTACACCCGAGATCAGCGCTTCAGTGCGCATTGAGCCGGACTACCGGCGCCAGCGCTTCGACGTCACCTTGCGCAACATCGACCGCTTCGAGTCAGTGATGCTGGATTTCGCCGGCGACGGTCTGCCAGAACCGGCGCTGGAAGATCTCGTGCATTTCATTCTCGGCGAGCACAATCATTTCCTGCGTCGCGCGCCGCTGGCCGGGATGGGCGCGCGGCGGCAGGACGCGGCATTGGCTCGCTCGGCGCAGACGCTGTCGTCGCGTTCCGCGGCGTAATCTTCCTAGAACAGGTAGAGCGCGAACAGCGCCACGCCCGTTCCCAGTAGCACCACGATCATCGCCAGCAGTCGGTTGCGCTGCCGCTCGGCGCTGGCGAGCTCCCGATAGCGCGCATCCATGTCGCCGGGCAGCATCAGCAGCCGCTGGTGCACGAGGCGCGGCAACTCCGGCAGATGGTTGACGATGTACGGCGCCTCCGCCAGCAACCGGCGCTGCAGCCCTCGCCAGCCGATCTGGTCACGCATCCAGCGCTCGAGGAACGGCTTAGCCGTGATCCACAGGTCGAGCTCCGGGTCGAGGTACCGGCCGAGGCCTTCGACGTTGAGCAGCGTCTTCTGCAGCAGGACGAGCTGCGGCTGGATCTCGACATTGAAGCGGCGTGACGCTCGGAAGAGCTGCATCAGAAGCTTGCCGAGGGAGATGTACTTGAGCGGCTGGTCGAAGATCGGCTCGCACACGGCGCGGATCTCCGCTTCCAGCTCGTCGATGCGGGTGTCGGGCGGCACCCAACCCGATTCCAGGTGAGCGGCCGCGACCCGGTGATAGTCACGGCGGAAGAAGGCCAGGAAGTTCTGGGCGAGGTAGCTCTGGTCACGCGGCGCCAGGGTGCCGACGATGCCGAAGTCGAGCGCGATGTACTTGCCGAAGTGTTCCGGATCGACGGCGACGAAGATGTTGCCTGGATGCATGTCGGCGTGGAAGAAGCCGTCGCGAAAGACCTGTGTGAAGAAGAGCTCCACGCCCGCGCGTGCCAGCCGCTTGATGTCGACTCCGGATTCGCGAAGGCGCTCGACCTGTGCAATCGGAATGCCTGCCATCCGCTCCATTACCATCACTTCCGGCGTGCAGAAGTCCCAGTAAACGTCGGGGATTCTGATCAGCGACGAGTTGCGGAAGTTGTAGCGCAGTTGCGAGCAGTTGGCGGCCTCGCGCGTGAGATCGAGCTCGTCGTGCAGCGAGCGCGCGAACTCGGCCACGACGTCGCGCGGACGCAGCCGGCGGCCGTCGGACCAGAGCTTCTCGACCAACATCGCCCCGGAATCGAGGAGGGAGAGGTCCTTGTCGATGATCGCGTCGATGCCCGGGCGGAGCACCTTCACCGCGACCATCGTGCCGTTGGGCAACTCGGCGAAGTGCACTTGCGCGACCGACGCGCTCGCGATGGGTACGCGATCGAAGGCGCGGAACACCGCATCGACGGGGCGTCCGTAATTGCGTTCGAGGATGGCCAGCGCCTGCTCGGACGGAAAGGGCGGAACCCGGTCCTGCAGGCGCGCGAGCTCGTCGGCGATGTCTGGCGGCATGAGATCGCGCCGCGTCGACAGCATCTGCCCGAACTTGACGAATATAGGCCCAAGTGCCTCGAGCGCGAGGCGCAGCCGCACCGCGCGAGGGGTCGTGAAGTCGCGACCGAGCCGGAGGAACCGGACCATCGGACGGATCGCGCGAAAGCGCTCGTGACCCAGCAGGAATTCGTCGAGGCCGTAGCGCAGCGCGACGAAAAGAATGCGGGCGAGGCGGGTCGAGCGCATGGGGTCGTGGGCGTGCGAACGGATTGTACGGGAACGCCGGTACGCGACCTGCGGCGCGCGTCGCCCGGGGAGCGCGGCTGTGCGCCTAGCTGCTCGAGTTGGTCGGCAACCCGGGAGGCCGCTACCCCCGGTCCGTTGCAGGTGGTGCGAGCGCCGCCGTGGTGGTCATGGACTGACGTCCGCCGCGGCAATCGCCCCGGTTGCTCAGCGCACTGCGCTGCGCTGGAAATCGACCCGACCTCAACAGGCCATGCAAACCTCAGCACGAACGGCGGGTGCCGACCTCGACCAAACCCTCAGCCGGGCGTGATTCGGGATTCGAGTGCGGCTAGCCGTGCCGCGACGGTCTCGGTCCGTTGCGTGATGAGCGCGGTCTGGGCGGCGAACACGCGGGCTTCCTCGCCGGAGGCGAGGGTGCCTGTTTCGTCCTTGAGATAGCTCACCACGCTCTCGCCCAGGCGCTGCATGGCGTGACCCGGGAAGCCCAGTAACCCGCGGCCCGCCCCGGCGACTCGCTGGCCGACGATCGGACCGAGCCAGCGGCTGGCAAACTGCTCGATCCACATCGGCACGGTGTGGGCGAGTTCCCGCAGGGTGGTCGCGAGGGCGGTATCGCCCTGGGCGGTGACGCGCGCATCCCACCGGGTAGGGTCGGCGAGGAGTCCGGGCACCGACCACGGCGGCAACGACAGCCGCAGGTCCGGCGCGCCGTCCGCCAAGGCCCCGTCAGTCAGCAACCCGGTGTCGTCTACCCGCAGCACGGCCACCACAGGTCCGCACACCACCACGAAGGTGCGTCCGGCGTGGACCGCCAGGCGCTCGCGCGCCCAGGTCTCGCGCTCCAGGATGCCGTTGGCGATGCGCGCGGCAGGAGCCATGCCGGTTCCGAAGCGCTCGAGGCTCAGTGCACCGTGTCCGCGGCTTCGTTTTGCTGGATGCCGGCGAGCACCCATCCCGACGATCCGTCGACGGGCTTGCTGAGGTTCCAGGTCTCGTCGAAGGGTCGCGCCTCGGCGCCGTCTTCGCGCAGCAGCCCGGAAAAACGGACGCTCGCCCAATGGTGGCGGTCCTCGGTGGTGACTTCGAGAAGGTCGGTGTCCAGACGCACCACCTCCGTGGGCTGGTGCGCGCCGCGCGTGTCGAGATCACGGCGGATCTCGGCGAACATCTCCGGCGTAGTGATGTCGCCGAGGGTCCGGCGGTCGCCGGCATCCCAGGCTGCCTGGACGGCCGTGAACTGTGCTCGGGCGTTGCGCACGAAGCCGTCGCCATCGAATCCCGGCGGAACGCGTGGGTTGCCGACGGCAGCCGCGGCAGCACCCGCGAGTACCGGCTCGACGGTTGCGGGCCGGCCCCAATTGGCGTCGGAAGCAGGCGCCGGGGCGGGACCGGAACGCAGGTCGCCGGTTGCGCCACTTGCAGCGTATTGCATGCGCGGGGGCTGCTCGCGTCGGGTCATGAACATGCGCACCAGGAAGATCACGCCCACGCCAAGCAAGGCCAGGAGCAGGAAAGTGCCGAATGCCTCGGACAGACCGAGATGCGACATGAGCGCGGCTAGACCAAGACCCGCCGCCAGGCCGGCAATGGGGCCGAGCCAGCGCGACATGCCACTGCGTGCGGGGGCTGCGGCAGCAGCGCCGGCAGCGGCCGGGGCCCCGGCACGCGCCGCGGCTGCGGACGGCTGCGCGGGCATCACCGGATTGGCGGCCGCGCCAGGGGCAGCAGGGGCGCCGGGCGCGGCGGACGTGCTCGCCGCGGGCGGCGTACGCGGCGCCGCCGTGGGCGGTGCGATGCTCTGGCGTTGGGCCCCGAAGCTGCGCCCGCCACCCATGCGGCGGGCATCAGCCGACTCCGCGAGCATTCCCGCGGCCACCAGCACGACCACTGCAGCAATCCAGCCTTTGTTGGACACGTCCCTCTCCTCGATAAATTAAGCGGCGCGCGATGCCCGCCCGGGTCCCTGCCCGGGTCGGACGCTAGAACACGCGGCCGATATGCAAGGCCACCACGCCGGCGGCCAGATTGATGACTTCGACCCGGTCGAAACCCGCTCGTTCCATCATCGACTTGAGCGTGGCCTGGTCGGGATGCATACGGATCGACTCGGCAAGGTAGCGGTAGCTCGCCTCGTCGTTGGCAACCAACCGGCCGAGCCGTGGCAGCACGTTGAAACTGTACCAGTTATAGACAGGCGCGAGTGGCGACCACACCCGGGAGAACTCGAGCACGCCGGCTGCGCCGCCGGGGCGGAGCACCCGGGCCATCTCGGCGAGGGCGAGCTCCTTGTGGGTCACATTGCGCAGTCCGAAAGCAATGCTTAACCGGTCGAAGCTGCGTGCGGCGAACGGCAGCGCCTCGGCGTCGCACTGCACGACCGGCAGGCACAGGCCCCGATCGAGCAGCTTGTCCCGTCCCGAGGCGAGCATGGCGCCGTTGATGTCGGTCAGCAGCACGGTGCCCGCCGCACCGACGCGCTGCGCGAACAACGCTGCCAGGTCGCCGGTGCCGCCGGCGAGATCGAGCACCTGCATGCCCGGCCGCACGGCCAGGGCGTCAACGGTGAAGCGCTTCCACCACCGGTGCAGGCCCGCCGACATGAGGTCGTTCATCAGGTCGTACTTGCCGGCGACCGAATCGAACACGCCGCGCACGCGCCGGCGCTTCTCCTCCTCGGAGACTTGCTCGAAGCCGAAGTGGGTCGACCCACTCATGAGCGGCTCATCGTTCATGGCTCGCGGGACGCACCCGCCGCGGCGAGCCGTTGCAGGTAGCGCGGCCAGAGATCGGGCTGGCGCGCGCCGAGGTCGTAAAGATAGTCCCAGGCGTAGATGCCCGAGCTGTGGCCGTCCGAGAAGGTCGGGCGCACGGCGTAGTGGCCGACCGGCTCGAGCTCGGTGATGGCGACGTCGCGCTTGCCGGTCTGCAACGTCTCCTGCCCCGGACCATGGCCGCGCACCTCCGCCGACGGCGAGTAGACGCGCAGGTACTCGAAAGGCAGGCGGAAGCTCTTGCCGTCGTCGAAGGCGATTTCCAGCACCCGCGACTGCTGGTGCAGGGTGATTTCGGTGGGATGAGGCGTCTTGGCGTCGGGCACGGGGCACGCCCGCGGATGCTGGCGCAGGGAACGCGAAGGTTAGCACAGCGACGCTGCGCATCCCTCGCGCTTTGGCCTGGATTGCACCGGACACGCGGTTGTGGCGCCGTACGCCTGCGACACGAACTGCTAGAAAGGCGTACCGGTGGACGCTTCCGGGACGATGTCGAGGTTGCCGAGGCCTGAGAACACGTTACGGTTCTTCGATTCCTTGCCGTAGAGCTTGATCTCTAGCCGCAGGTCGTTGAGCGAGTCGGCGTTGCGCAGCGCGTCCTCGTAGCTGATCAGTCCCGCCTCGTAGAGGTCGAAAAGCGACTGGTCGAAAGTCTGCATGCCGAGCTCGCGCGACTTCTTCATGATCTCCTTGATCCCGTGCACGTCGCCCTTGAAGACGAGGTCGGAAATGAGCGGCGAGTTGAGCAGGATCTCCACCGCCGGCACCCGGCCGCGGCCGTCGCGGCGCGGAATCAGGCGCTGGGCGACGAAGGCGCGGATGTTGAGCGAAAGGTCCATGAGCAGCTGTGCACGCCGCTCCTCGGGGAAGAAGTTGATGATCCGGTCGAGCGCCTGGTTGGTGCTGTTGGCATGCAGCGTCGCGAGACAGAGATGGCCGGTCTCGGCAAATGAGATGCCGTAGTCCATGGTCTCGCGATCGCGGATCTCGCCGATCAGGATGACGTCCGGCGCTTGCCGGAGGGTGTTCTTCAGGGCGATCTGCCAGCCGTCCGTATCGACCCCGACTTCGCGCTGGGTGATGATGCAGTTCTTGTGATCGTGCACGAACTCGATAGGATCCTCGATCGTGACGATGTGGCCGAAGCTGTGCTCGTTGCGGTAGCCGAGAAGCGAGGCCATCGACGTCGACTTGCCGCAGCCCGTGGCGCCGATGAACAGCATGATGCCGCGCTTGGACATGCTCACGTCGCGAAGCACCGGGGGCAGGCCGAGCTCGTCGAACTTGGGAATGTCGGTGGTGATCGTGCGCAGCACCATGCCGACGCGACCTTGTTGCACGAATGCGTTCACCCGGAAGCGCCCGACGCCGGGCGGCGCGATCGCGAAGTTGCACTCCTTGGTTCCTTCGAACTCCCCGGCCTGCTTGTCGTTCATCACGCTGCGCACCAGTTCGATGGTGTGCTGCGGGGTCAGCGCGGTCTTCGAAACCGGCGATATCTTCCCGTCGATCTTGAGAGCAGGCGGGAATCCGGCGGTGATGAAGAGATCGGAACCCTTCTGGTTGACGAGCAGGTCCAGGAGCTCGTGGATGAATTTGATCGCGCGTTCGCGTTCCATGCTTTCTCCGTATGTCCGCCGGCCGCGCTGCGTGCCCGCTGATCAGGTAGCCCCTCGGCACCGAGTGCGCACGATGCGCATCCGACAGGAACCCGCCCTACCCCATGAACAGGTCCTTGTTCACCGCCCGGGCGCGGGCCTCGGTTTGCGTGACGAGGTTGCGCTTCACGAGATCCACCAGGCACTGGTCGAGGGTCTGCATCCCCATCGCCTGGTTGGTCTGGATGGCAGAGTACATCTGCGCCACCTTGTTCTCGCGGATCAGGTTGCGGATAGCGGGGTTGCCGATCATGATCTCGTGCGCCGCGACGCGGCCCTGCCCGTCCTTGGTCTTGAGCAGCGACTGCGAGATCACCGCCACGAGCGATTCCGACAGCATCGCCCGGACCATTTCCTTCTCGGCCGCAGGGAAAACGTCGATGATCCGGTCGACGGTCTTGGCGGCCGAACTAGTGTGCAGGGTGCCGAACACGAGATGGCCGGTCTCCGCCGCCGTGAGCGCAAGGCGGATGGTCTCGAGGTCGCGCATCTCGCCGACCAGGATGTAATCCGGGTCCTCGCGAAGGGCGCTGCGTAGCGCATTGGAAAACGACAGGGTGTGCGGCCCGACCTCGCGCTGGTTGATGAGGCATTTCTTGGATTCGTGCACGAACTCGATCGGGTCCTCGATGGTGAGCACGTGCCCGTATTCGTTCTCGTTGACGAAGTTGACCATCGCCGCCAGTGTGGTCGACTTGCCAGAACCCGTCGGCCCGGTGACCAGGATGAGTCCGCGCGGCCGATTGGTGAGATCGGCGAACACCTTGGGCGCCTTCAGGTCCTCGAGCGAGAGCACCTTGGAGGGAATCGTCCGGAACACCGCGGCGGCGCCGCGCTCCTGGCGGAAGGCGTTGACCCGGAAGCGCGCGAGGTTGGGCACCGCGAACGAGAAGTCGAGCTCCAGGTTCTCCTCGTAATGCTTGCGCTGCGCGTCGCTCATGATGTCGTACACCATGGCGTGCACGTCCTCGTGCTCCATCGGCGGCAGGTTGATGCGGCGGACGTCGCCGTGCACCCGGATCATCGGCGGCAGGCCCGACGACAGGTGCAGGTCCGAAGCTTTGTTCTTGACGGAGAAGGCGAGGAGCTCGGTGATGTCCATTTATACTTTCGTTTCCAGCGGGACGGATCATCCGGCGTACGCAAGGCATGTGCCAGCTCAAGTGCCAGCTCCGCTGGGCGAGCGGCCTCCATGCCACCATGCCGTTGTCATTCAATTATGAGCCAGCGTCAGAACGGGTGGCAAGCCGTGGTGGCCCGAGTGGCCCATGCGGCCGTCGCCGCAGGACGCAATCCTGCAACAGTCCGGATCCTGGCGGTCACCAAGACGTTCGCACCGGAGGCCGCGCGCAAAGCGCATGCGGCCGGCGCGCGGGCGTTCGGCGAGAATTACGTCCAGGAAGCCCTCGGCAAGATTGCCGCCCTCCCTGATCTTCCGGATGTCGAATGGCACCTCATCGGACCGCTGCAAGCCAATAAGACGCGGCTCGCCGCCGCGCACTTCACGTGGGTGCACACCATCGACCGGCTGAAGATCGCCGAGCGCCTGGCGTTGGCGCGAAGCGGCGCAGCGCCGCTCAACGTCTGCGTGCAGGTCAACATCAGCGGCGAGGCATCGAAAAGCGGCGTCGCGCCGGAGGCGGCGGTCGCCCTTGCCCGGGCGGTGGCACCCTTGCCGGGCCTGGTTTTGCGCGGTTTCATGGGGATCGCTGCGCCGGACGCGGATGCATTGGTGCAGCGCCGCCAGTTCCGGATCCTGCGCGGATGTCTGGAGGCGGGGGTTGCCGAGGGCTTGTCGCTCGATACGCTGTCGATGGGGATGTCTGCCGATCTGGAGGCCGCAATCGCCGAAGGCGCCACCCTAGTGCGCGTCGGCAGTGCCATCTTCGGGCAGCGGCCTTCGCCATGAGCACGGGCTCGTGCGACACTCGCCGCCCATGACGACTCAAGCGCAGGCAATCACTTTCATCGGCGGCGGCAACATGGCGACCGCCCTCATTGGCGGTCTATTGGCGGGTAACCCGCAGCGCGAGATCGCCGTGATCGAGCCGGCCCCGGCCGCGCGCGAGGCCCTGGCGCAGCGCTTCCCCCAGGCCGCACTGGCGCCAAGCGCGGCCGAATGCTCCGCGCTCGCCCGGACGCGACTGGTCGTGCTGGCCGTGAAGCCGCAGGTCATGCGTGACGCTGTGCGGCCGCTGGTGCCGTTCCTGGGCGCGTCCGGTCCGGTAGTTCTCACCATTGCCGCGGGCATCCGGCTCGCCGATCTCGGTCGCTGGCTCGATGGTCATGCCTTGCTGGTGCGGGCGATGCCCAATACCCCTGCGTTGGTCGGCAAGGGGATCGCCGGCCTCTATGCCCTGCCCGGTGTGAGCGACCCCGACCGGCAAATGGCCGCAGACGTCCTGCTCGCCGGCGGCGAGGTCGTGTGGGTCGACGAGGAACGGTCGCTCGATGCGGTCACCGGCATCTCGGGCAGCGGTGCGGCGTACGTGTTCTATTTCATGGAAGCGCTCGAACGAGCTGCCCGCGAGCAGGGCTTTGCACCCGACCGCGCACGGCAGCTTGCCCATGCGACCTTTGTCGGTGCTGTCGCGCTCGCGGAGTCGAGCGACACGCCGCCTGCGACCCTGCGCGCCCAGGTAACCTCGAAGGGCGGTACGACCGAACGGGCCTTGGCCACGCTGGAGCAGCGCGGTGTCGGCGATGCCATCGTCGCCGCGGCCAAGGCCGCTACCGACCGCGCGGGTGAGCTCGGCGACCAGTTCGGCCGCGACCCAGGGATCTGACCATGGATCAGGCGCTACGCTTCCTGGTCGACACGGCATTCGGCCTTCTCACCTACGCCTTCCTGCTGCGCTTCATGATGCAGTCGTTGCGCGCGCCGTTTCGCAATCCCGTGGGCCCCGCCGTGGTAGCGCTCACCGATTGGGCCGTGAAGCCGGTCCGCCGCGTGGTACCCGGAATCTCCGGCGTCGATTGGGCGACCCTGCTGCTCGCGCTGCTCGCCCAGTGGCTCTGGCTGCTGGCGGTGACGGCAATAGCGGGAGGTGGCCTGCGCGCCCCGGGCGTCGCGCTCTTCATCCTGGTGGCGATGGTCGAGCTCCTCCGTGCCTCGATCTGGATCCTGATCATTGCGGTGTTCATGCAGGCGATCCTGTCGTGGGTCGCGCCGGACGGGCCCCTCGCGGGTTTGCTCAATGCCCTCACGTTCCGGTTCCTCGCGCCGATTCGCCGACGCATCCCTCCACTGGGTGGAACGCTCGACCTGTCGGCACTGATTTTCATCGTCCTCGCGCAGCTGGTGCTGATGCTGCCGGTGCGCTGGCTCGAAGGTATGGTCTACCAGCTCTTCCGCGTCGGGGGCATTTCCCCGTCGTGACCGCTGCCGGCTGACGCGTGCGCGGCCGCGAGCTGATTGGCGAGTTGCACGAACTGGTCGACCGAAAGCGTCTCGCCGCGGGCGGCCGGATCGATGCCTGCCCGCAGCAGCGCGTCGCCGTCGCATAGGGAGGCGAGTGCGTTGCGCAAGGTCTTGCGCCGCTGCCCAAAGCTCGCGCTCACGAGACGTGCGAAAAGCGCCGCGTCGGCGACGTGGGGCGCCGCCGCGCCCAGCGGCACCAGGCGTGCGACTGCCGACTCGACCTTCGGCACTGGGCGAAAGGCGCCGGCGGGAACCGTGAACAAGCGCGTGACCGCGAACGACACCTGGAGCATCACGGTAAGGCGTCCGTAGTCAGCGGTACCGGGTGACGCCGTCATGCGTGCAACCACTTCGCGTTGCAGCATCACATGGATGTCGCGCAGGACGTGCCGATGCGCCGCGAGGTGGAAAAGCAGAGGCGAGCTGATGTTGTAAGGCAGGTTGCCGACCACGCGCAGGCCCGGTCCGAGATCGCCGAAGTCGTATTCGAGGGCATCGCCGACGATCAGCGTCAGGCGCTCAGGGGGGAAGTCGGCGGCGAGTCGCGCCGCGAGATCGCGGTCGATCTCGAGCGCGGTAACGTGGCCGGCGCGCTCGACCAGTGAAGGTGTGAGCGCTGCCAGGCCGGGGCCAATCTCCACGACGGTCTCGCCTGGCTGGGGCGCGACCGCATCGACGATGCGCCGAATGTAGTGCGCATCCACCAGGAAGTTCTGGCCGAACCTGCGGCGAGCGACGTGGCCGGCGTGTCGTGGCATGCTCAACCGCCGCCGGTTCCAGTGCAGGCTAACGCGCGCGAGCGCGTGCCGAAGCTAAAACGGCGCCGTGGCTGATGTCCTCTCATTAGCGCCGTTTCAGTGAAGGCTAATGCGCGAAGCGCGTTACGCCGGAACTAAACCTGCGGCGAGCGACGTGGCCGGCGTTGCGGATGGCTGCCGACCTTAGCTTCCGGTGCGCGCCAGCGCAATGGCGAGCTCCACGGCGGCGTGCAGACTTCCCGAATCGGCAGTCGCCGCCTTGATCGGATCGGCGGCGAGATCGAGGGCGGTGCCATGGTCGACGGAGGTGCGCACGAACGGAAGGCCAAGGGTGACGTTCACCCCTCGCCCGAAACTCGCGGCCTTGAGCACCGGCAGCCCCTGGTCGTGGAACATCGCCACGATGGCGTCATAGGCGTCGGCGTGCTGGGGGACGAAGATGGTATCGGCCGGCACCGGTCCGTCGACGGCGATGCCGCGCGCGCGCATCGCCGCAATGGCGGGCGCGATGATGTCGATCTCCTCCCGCCCCATGTGGCCGCCTTCACCCGCATGCGGATTGAGTCCGCAGACGGCGATGCGCGGATCGGCGACGCCGAATCGGGCAGCAAGGTCGTGCGCGACGATCGCGATGGTCTCCTCGACCGCGACCCGCGTGACCGCCGCAGGAACGTCGGCGAGCGGCAGATGGGTCGTGACGAGCGCGACCCGCAGGGGACGCTCGATATCGCCGCCTACCAGCAGCATCACGACCCGCGGCGTACGGTTGCGCTCGGCAAGAAATTCGGTGTGTCCAGAGAACGGCACGCCGGCATCTACGATCACGCTCTTCTGCACCGGTGCCGTGACCATTCCCGCGACCAGGCCCGCGGCACAGGCGTCGCTCGCCCGCGCGAGCATGGCAAGCACGCTGGCGCTGTTGGTCGGATCGGGATGGCCGGCACGCACGGGTGCAGCCACGGGCTCGTGCCACACCTCGAGCAGCGCGCCTGGCGGACGGGTCGCCAGCGGATCGTAATCGACGTAACAGGCGGGCATGCCAATTCGCTCCGCGCGCGCGGTCAAGAGATCACGGTCGCCGATCACGACCAGGCGCGCCTGGTAGGCGCGATGGGCATGACGTTGCGCGAGCATCGCGCAAAGCTCGGGACCGATGCCGGCAGGCTCGCCGGCGGTGACGACGAGAGTCGGGGCGTTCACGGCAGCGACGCAACCGCGCAGCGCGTGGCGTCGCCGAAGCGTTCCACCTTCACGTCTGCGGCGACCGCGATCGTCACCGTCTCGGCCTCGGTCTCGGCCTCGGTCTCGGTCTCGGTCTCGGTCGAGATGCGGGCCTGGGTGAAGCCAGCGAGGGGATGGGTGGGAACCCCGAACAACCACACTGACGCAAGCGGTCGCGACGCGTCGATCTCGCCGGTGTGCTGCACCGCCCGGCCGAGCGGTAGCGCGTGGCCCTCCCGTCCGAAGATGGGGAATTGGTCGGCAGTGGCGCGGTAGCGCAACACCCGCTGCCCGGGTATCCGCTGGCGGGAATTGAGATCGAACCAGCCGCCGGGAGGAAGCGCGATCTCGACATCGCCACCGGCGCGCAGGATAGGCGCGACCAGCAACGAGTCGCCGCAGAGAAACTGCGTCTCGTAACTGCGCAACAATGCGTTCCCCGGAAACGCGAGGGGCATCGCCCGCATCACCGGCAGGCCGGTACGGGTCGAGGTATCGATCGCCTGCAGCAGATAGGGGATGAGCCGGTAGCGGAAGGCGAGCCACTTCTTGGCAATCGCCTCCGCCTCGGTCCCGTAGGCCCACGGCTCGCGCTCGGCTGACGCGCGCACGACACAGTGCGAGGCGAATAGCGCCGCCTGCAGCCAGCGCAGAGCGAGCTCCGGCGAGGATTCCGTCGCAGGATAGGTGCCCGGCGCGGTCATCGCGACCAGGGGTACGCCGCTCATGGCGAGAGACAACGCGCCGCGGATGGCCGCCGCCAGTGCCTCCCAATCGCTCTGTGCCTCGCCCCCGACGTGTACCGCCACGCGCTGGGTGCCCGTCCACCCGCCACGTGCGAAAATCACCGGCGGTGCATCGGCGCGGTTGCCAAACTTGACGGTCGCGTCGTAGGCGGCGCGCGCAAGCAGCACCGGATGGACATTGTGCAGGCGAACGCCGCGATCGCCGTTGGCAGCTACCGCGTCGTCCGGTACATATTCGCGGCTGTCGATTGCGATGGCGGCCACGCCGGCATCGAAGGCCTCGGCGTGGGCGTCGCGCCACCACGCGAGGGTCGTCGGGCTGGTGAGATCGAGCAGCGCGCAATCGGGCGCGCCGGCGCTCGCGTCGGCCTCGGTCGAAGAGGACGTCACGAAGCTGCCCGCCAGAACGTAGGGCGCGCCGTGGACGTCGCGCAGGAGCGAGGCGGCCGCCGCGAGCGGTTCGAGCAGCGGCGCCTCGACCGAGAGGTATCCGGATTCCCACACGCAGGTCCGCGCGCCGTGGCGCGCGAGCGCGGCCATCGTGCCACCGGGGTCGCGAAGGTGCTCCGGCGGCCATTGCATGTCGAAGCGGTGTCCCGCCGACGCGAGGGTCGCAGCATCGAGCATCACCACGTCGCAGGGAATGCGTCGCGCCCGAAGATTCTCGAGACCACGGACGGCGTCGTCCGGACTGTTTTGGGCGATGCGCGACCATGCGAGGCCGAGGCTCCACACCGGTACCGCCGGCGCGCGTCCGGTGAGCTCGGCGAACTCGCCCAGGATCGCGGCGGGCGTCTCCGCCGCAAAGAGGAAGATGTCGAGCGCTTCGTCGTCGACCACGATGGCATACGTGCGATGCGACCAGTCGGGATGCCCCACCCCGTGGATCACCGCACCTGGCGTGTGCACGAAAAGCCCCCAGGCTCCGTAACCGGTCCCCGGGCTCCAGGCGAAGGGCACCTCGTGCTGGGAGAGTCCGGTGTTGACGCCCATGGCGTCCTGCACCCACGAGTGCAGGAGCGTGCCGCGCTTGTTGAGCGGGCCGAACTTCTCCCCGAGACCGTACACGGGCTCACCGGAGCCGAGCGCGACCGCAGCACTCCATTGCCCGCCCTGGCGTACCCGACCGAAGGCCGGTAGCCGGATCCCCCCGCGCAAATGACGGTCAGTGATCGACTCGAGCACCGGCTTGTGGTCCAGCGACAACCGGAACGCGAGCGGCTCGCCGTCGATCTCCAGCGTGGCTGCCCCGCTTCTGAAGCGAGAAGTCCCGCCGTCCTGGGTGACTTCGCAGCTCTTGCTCTTGCCGATCAGGAGGCCGTAGTCGGGTCGAGTCTGCGGTCCGACGCGCAGCCGGAACACACCCGGACCATAGGTCGAGACCTCGAGAAGATCGCCGCTGGAGGTCGCAAAAGTCGCACCGGCTGCGGATGTGCCGACGCAGTGCGGCGCGTCGAGGCGCAGGTAGGAAGACGCGTCGAAGGGCATGTGTCGGCCGTCAGCCGGCGAACAGCGGCTCGGCCAGACCGGGTACGTCGACGACCATGGAAAAGAGCCCGCCGGCCTGGGGCTCGCGGGCCAGGTCCGCATCGGTCAGCCGCTGGCGGGCCGAGGTGACATAGAGGGTGGTGAGTGCCGGGCCGCCGAATGCGCACATCGTCGGACAACTCGCCGGTATGGCATGGCGGGCGACGACTTCGCCCTTCGGGGAGAGTCGCACCACAGCGCTACCGCGGTAGAGCGCGATCCAGTAATAGCCTTCGCTGTCGACGGCGGCGCCATCGGGACGATCGCCCGGCATGGTGAAGCGCATGAACGTCCGGCCCTCACCGATCTCGCCGGTGCGCGGATCGAACGGGTAGGCGCGCACGGTCTGGGTCGGCGTGTCGGCGTGATACATGATCCGGCCGTCGGGACTCCAGGCGAGTCCATTGGAGGTGCTCACTCCGCGCACCACCTCGGTGAGTCGACCGTCGGCATCCAGTCGCACCAGCGATGCGGTGGCGCCCGGTTGGTGCTCGTTCATCGAGCCTGCCCAAAAGCGACCCTGCGGGTCGCACCGCCCGTCATTGAAACGATGGGACGCTTGGTCGTAGGGTGCGTCCGCGATTTTGCGCTCCAGCTTGCCGGCGCGATCGATGAGCCAGATACCACTGCGTAGCGCGGCGACGAAGCCACCGCTCCTGCGCAGGGCGAAGCAGCCGATCGACTCGGGCATCGGCATCACGTGGTTGGCCCCGGTCGCGGGATCGAAGCGATTGAGCGACGGCGCGTTGATGTCGACCCAGTACAGCACCTGCTCGACGAGCGACCACACCGGGCCCTCGCCGAGACTGGCGTGCCCGTCCAGCACGCAGGCGAACGGGGAAGGGGATGGCGAAGCGGAGGCGGAGGCGATGGGGTTCATTGCAGGCACCGTACAGTGATCTCCATCGTACAAGAAAAGGCTGCGCCGGGTTCGAGAATGCGCGTGCCGGTGCCCGCATCGCCGCGCGCCGCCCGATTGAAGGCGTCCGGCATCTGGGTGACGGGCTCGATCGCCATGAAGGGTTGCTCCGGCGGAACGTAGCAGACGAAAAAGTGGCTGGCGGTATCGCCGCGCAACACGGTCAGGCGCCGCGTTGCCGGGTCGTAGACCGTCGTCTCGCCGCGCCAGCCGGTGAACGCGTTGTCGAGCAGGGTCGAACCGATCGCGCGGGCCGGATCGAAGCACAGCGCCGCCGGAATGGCCGTGTGCCGCAGTGGCAGGCTCGTTTTGTCGGTCTCCCACACGCCGTCCGCGCCGAAGCCCAGCACGGTGCTTGCGTCGCGCGGCACGAATGGATGGAATCCAAGCCCGACGGGGAACGCTTCAACTCCGGTGTTCTCCACCGTGAGACGTACGCGCAAGATCGCGGACACGTCGTCGGCGGCGAGGGTGAACCACTGCGTCGCTCGAAACGGCCAAGGCCAGGCGCGGGCATCCGCGGCCGTGGGCGCACCGTCCGGATCATGCGCGTAGGCCAGCAGCGCCGATTCGTCGTCGTGCGTGACGACCTGCCAGGGCCGTTGCCAGCCCACCCCGTGGATGGAGTGCGGATGGTCGCCGAAGTTGAGATCGAGCTGGTGCGTGCTGCCGCGAAAGTGGAGCTCGCCGTGGGCGATGCGATTCGAGTACGGAACGAGGGGATAGCAGGCGTGCCGGCGCACCTCGCCGGCCGCGGCGGCGGCCTCGCCGGTGGGCCGCAGCACCGGCATGTCGCACCAGGTGAAGTCGGCGATGGCCCCGCCGGTTTCCGGGGCCAGGACGATGCGAGCTGCGGCTCGGGTCAGGATGAGGAAAGAAGGCATGCAGCGGGCTGAGGAAAAGGCATGCAGCGGGCGACGTGGGCTGAGCGGCTCAGGATGGCGCACGTGCCGGGCGATTGTACCCGTCGTACCAGCGCGAGATCGCGAACCACGGGGATGTCGCAGTTGCGCGGGCATCGCACGCAGCGCTGCTTATAATGCGTCGACCCGCGTGCGCCGCGCGACCGAGCGCAGGCGTTCGGCGCGTTCGTCCCGATCGAATGTCGCATTCCCCCTTGTCGCGCGCCTTCTCTCCGCAGGAATTCTGCTCCGGTGTCGTGGTGATGCTGCCGGCGTGCGTGGCGCTCGTGCCCTTCGGTATGGTCACCGGCATCGGCGCCGCGGCGGCGGGATGCGATGTCTGGGCTGCATTGGGCCTCAGTGCCGTCGTCTTCTCCGGTGCGGCCCAGGTCCTTGCGACCCAGCTGTTCGCCGCCGGGGCGCCAGCCGGCGTGATCGTGCTGACCTGCCTCGTCGCGGGCTTGCGGTTCATGCTCTACAGCGCGGCCATGGCGCCGTACTTGCGGCCGCTGTCGCGAAGGTGGCAGCAAGGGCTCGCCTTCCTGCTCACCGACCAGGTTTTTGCCGCATCGATCCGCCAGTTCGATACGGGGCGCGACCCGGGGGCGGCTGCATCGCATTTCCTCGGCGGCGGCGGCGCACTGTGGGTCAGCTGGCAGATCACCAACGTGGTGGGGTTTCTCGCGGGTGCCTCGATCCCCGCGGGGTGGTCGCTCGATTTCGCCGTGCCACTGTGCTTCCTGGCGTTGCTCGCCCCGGTCTTGCGCTCCGGTCCGCATCTGGTCGCAGCCCTGGTCGCAGGTATCGCAGTGCTGCTGCTGGCGGCGTTGCCGTTGAAGCTCAATCTGATCGTCGCCGGACTCGCGGGCATTGGGGCCGGCGTCGTCGCGGAATCCATGGCGGGGCGATGGACCCGACGCTGAAGATCTGGCTGGTGATCGTGCTGGTCGGCGCGCTCAATTTCTTGTCGCGCCTGTCGTTCATCGCGCTGTTCGCGCGTCGCTCGATGCCTGCCGGACTGGCGCGCGCCTTGAAATACGTTCCCGCGGCGATGTTGACCGCCCTCGTGGTGCCGATGATCGTCGGTGCACCGCCGCCGGCCGTTGGCGTGCAACTCGACGCACGCGTGCTCGCGGCGGTGATTGCGGGCGTTGTGGCCTTTCACACCCGCAGCACCCTCGCAACCTTGGTGTCGGGCATGGCAGGGCTGTGGCTGCTGCGGCTGCTGGTCCCCGGCTTGGGCTAACATGGCGAGTGCGATGCGCCGACCTCGCGCGGGCTGATGCCCGCCGCGCGGATTCCCTCCCGCTCGGCACTGCGGGCACTGGCGACCCTGGCTCCGGAACCGAACTGACGATCCCACAGACCTCATGCGCTTCGAAGGCACCGACACGTACATCGCCACCCCCGACCTCATGCTCGCCGTGAATGCGGCGATCGCGCTGGAGCGGCCGCTGTTGGTCAAGGGTGAACCGGGCACCGGCAAGACGATGCTCGCCGAGGAGGTCGCCCGCGCGCTCGGGCGGCCGATCTTCGAGTGGCACATCAAATCCACAACCAAGGCCCAGCAAGGACTCTACGAGTACGACGCCGTTTCCCGGTTGCGCGATTCGCAGCTGGGCGACGGCCGGGTCGCGGACATCGCCAACTACATCAAGCGCGGCGTGCTCTGGGAAGCGTTCGATTCCGATGTGCCGGGCGTGGTCCTGATCGATGAGGTCGACAAGGCCGACATCGAATTCCCCAACGATCTCTTGCGCGAGCTCGATCGCATGGAGTTCCATGTCTACGAGACCCATGCAACCATCCGCGCGCGGCACCGTCCGCTCGTGATCATCACCAGCAACAATGAGAAAGAGCTACCCGACGCCTTCCTGCGACGCTGCTTCTTCCACTACATCCGCTTTCCCGATCGCGAGACCATGACGCGCATCGTTGACGTGCATTTTCCGGGTCTCAAGAAGGCGCTGCTACAGGAGGCACTCGAGGTGTTCTTTAGTCTGCGCGAGGTACCCAACCTCAAGAAACGGCCGTCGACCTCCGAGCTCCTCGATTGGCTGAAGCTTCTCCTGGCCGAGGACATCCCCGCGGAAGCACTGCGCAGCAACGACAAGAAGGTGATCATTCCGCCGCTGCACGGCGCGCTGCTCAAGAACGAGCAGGACGTGCATCTCTTCGAGCGCGTCGCGTTCATGGCGCGCGCCGGCCGCAACTAGTGTCCCGAATCGGAAGCTCGTGGAATAACCTTGCGATGGCTGCGGCGGTCCCCAAAAACGGCGAAAACGGTGCGACCTACGCTGTGGTCCTTCATGCCCATTGTCGCGCCCGCGCGCCACGGCCGCCCCGGCCACCACGACCCGGTCCTGCCACGACGGTCGGTGGCATCGCCTGATTTCGCACCGGCATGCTGGTCGAATTCTTCTT
>JBDSND010000113.1:0-24768 GCA_039915505.1 Casimicrobiaceae bacterium | reverse complement strand
AGCGCTCGGCCGAGCCCGCGTGACTGTGTCGGGCGCTCGACTGGCTCGATCCAGGGCACTGCGACCGCGCGGCGACTAACTGCATCGTGCGCGCCATGGAAGTGCTGAGGAAGACGAAATGAGGTTTGATGTTGAGCCCACCCAATTTGCGGTTAGGGTGTACGGCGACCACCCAAACCAATATGTAGCATCGGCGACTATCCGCAAATACGGCGATCGCGGGTGGATGTCGCAGATCGTCGGCAACGACTTTTACAAAGCCCTGCGGAACCATGTGGACGACCTCCTGTTAGCCGCGGGGGTGCGCTCCCTTGAGGGCTACATGACCGACGCGCACGTCCGACTGTTGCGGCGGGTGCTGCGTCCGGCAAGGGTTGACATAACCCACCGCGGCCAATGTGCCGGACGGGATATGCCGTGGGTAGTGGTGCATTCGGCCCGCGATCCGGTTACGGTTGACCTTCCGGCGATGGTCTGCAACGTTTTGCGGGTCGGGTCTGGAACACTACTCCCAAGGCTACTACCGTTGCCCGAAACTGGACGCCCGCAATCAGCACATCCCATCAGCATCCCGCCCTCCCGATTGGGTAGAGTCCGGCACGCAAAGCGCAGTTTCAACGGAGTAATTCCGGGTCGCACCGGATTATGAGTCCGCTGCTCTAACCATCTGAGCTACTGGCCCCTAAAATTGTGAAGCGGCGGGCTTGTCGTGCCGCGCGTTTGATTATAGCGAGCCGAGGATGCCATAGCCCCGGACGACACGGCGACAGGCGCGATGACCGATGCAGGGGCGCACGCCGCCATGCCGGAGCATGCGGGGCCACGCGCTGCATCCGCTGGTTCTCTGCAGCATCGAGGCAATGCGCTAGAATCGTTCCATGCGCGCGTTCCTCCCGCGCTTTCGTCTGCGAGGTCGTTGCCATGAAGATCCTTGCTGCAGTTGATGGCTCGCAGCATTCGACCGCGATGGTCGAGAAGCTCATTGCGCGGATCGGCTGGTTTCGCGAGTTGCCCGAAATCACCCTGCTGCATGTGCACCATCCGCTGCCCTACAAGCGTGCCGCGGCCTGGGCGGGCAAGGAAGCCGTGCACCAGTATTACGAGGAAGAGAGCGACGCAGCGCTATTGCCAGGACGCGCGGTGCTCGAAAGCGCCGGCGTGGCCTGCACGTTGGACAAGCAGGTCGGCGATCCGGCGATCGAGATCGCACGCGTGGCGGAGGCCGGCGATTTCGACCTCGTCGCGATGGGCACCCACGGGCATTCCGGGCTGACCAACCTCGTCATGGGCTCGGTTGCCACCAAGGTGCTCGCGAGCCTGAAGCGGCCCGTGCTCTTTTTGAGGTAGCGCGCGCAGTCGCGGGGGCGCTCGACGGGCGCAGATCCGAAAAAAACGCCCCGGGAACATCGGGGCGTCGTTGCCTCCGTGGCATCCGGTCCGCGAACGAGCCGGCGACTTGCCGCCTAGCCCTCGCCTTCCAGGAAGCTACGCAGCTTCTCGGAGCGCGACGGATGTCGCAGCTTGCGCAGGGCTTTCGCCTCGATCTGACGGATGCGCTCGCGGGTGACGTCGAACTGCTTACCGACCTCCTCGAGGGTATGGTCGGTGTTCATCTCGATGCCGAAGCGCATGCGCAGCACCTTCGCCTCGCGCGGCGTCAGGGTGTCGAGGATGTCCTTGCAAACGTCGCGCAGGCTGGCGTTGACCGCAGCGTCCGAGGGCGCGATCGTCGACAGGTCCTCGATAAAGTCGCCGAGATGCGAGTCGTCGTCATCGCCGATCGGCGTCTCCATGGAGATCGGCTCCTTGGAGATCTTGAGGATCTTGCGGATCTTCTCCTCGGGCATCTCCATCTTCTCGGCGAGCAGCGCGGGATCCGGCTCCTGCCCGGTTTCCTGCAGGATTTGCCGCGAGATGCGGTTCATCTTGTTGATCGTCTCGATCATGTGGACCGGAATGCGGATGGTGCGCGCCTGGTCGGCGATCGAGCGCGTGATCGCCTGACGAATCCACCACGTCGCATAGGTGGAGAACTTGTAGCCGCGGCGGTATTCGAACTTGTCCACCGCCTTCATCAGGCCGATGTTGCCTTCCTGGATCAGATCGAGAAACTGCAGGCCGCGATTGGTGTATTTCTTGGCGATCGAGATCACGAGACGCAGGTTGGCCTCGGTCATCTCCCGCTTCGCCTTACGCGCGCGCGCCTCGCCCTGGGACATCTGCTTGTTGATGTCCTTCAGCTCCTTCAGAGGGATCATCACCCGCTTCTGCAGGTCCAGGATCTTCTGCTGCTGCTCGACAATCGCCTGGCGATACTTGGCGAGTGTCTCGCTGTAGTTGTGCCGGGCAGCAATCTCGCGATCGATCCAGCGCAGCGACGTCTCGTTTTCCGGGAATTTCTTGATGAATTCCGGGCGGGGCATACCCCCCTTGTTGACCACCAGATCCTGGATCTTGCGTTCGATCTGGCGGATGTTATCGACCTCGCTCCTGACGCTGTCGCAGAGCCGCTCGACCTGCCGCGCCGAGAAGCGGATCTGCATGAGCTCGCTGCTGATCTTCTTCTGGTGCTCGACGTACTTCGGCGACTTGTGGCCTTCCTTCTGCAGGCAGGCGAGCATCCGCGTGTAGTGCCGGCGGATGGTGTTGAAGTGCTCCATCGCCGCAACCTTGAGGCGCTCGAGGTTCTCCGCCGCGAGGGCGACGGCATTGTCCTCGTCGTCTTCCTCCTCCTCGGCGCCGTCCTCGACCTCCTCTGCTACCGCCAGCTCCTCGTTGAAGTTCATGAGCCCATCGACCACGTCGTCGATCTTGAGCTCGTCCTTCTGGATCTTCTCGGCGAGCGCGAGGATCTCGGCTACCGTCATCGGGCAGGCCGAGATTGCCATGATCATGTGCTTCAGGCCCTCCTCGATCCGCTTGGCGATCTCGATCTCGCCTTCGCGGGTGAGCAGTTCCACCGAGCCCATCTCGCGCATGTACATGCGCACGGGATCGGTGGTGCGGCCGAATTCGGAGTCGAGGGTGGATACCGCGGCCTCGGCGGCTTCCTCGACGTCGTCGTTAGGCGAGGTCGGCGCGGCATCCGACAACAGCAGAGTCTCGGCATCCGGCGCTTCGTCATAGACCTGGATGCCCATGTCGCCGATCATGCCGATGATGCCTTCGATCTGCTCGGCATCGAGGACGTCGTCGGGGAGATGGTCGTTGATCTCGGCGAAGGTCAGGAAGCCACGCTCCTTGCCGAGCACGATCAGCGTCTTCAGGCGGCGCTTGCGCGCCTCGACGTCGGCCGGAGTCAGGACGCGCGGGGCCGATTCCGCGTGCTTGCCGTTCTTGCCCTTCTTCGACGCGTCTTCGGCGCGCCGTCCGGCGAGCTTCGCGGCGATCTCGCCGACGGTGGTCGGCTTGTGATTGACCGGGGTGGCCGTTCCTTTGCCCGCCCCCTTCGCCGCTGCCTTGCCAACGGGCTTTGCAGCCAGCTTTCCGACGGGCTTTGCGACGGGCTTGGCACCGGGCTTGGCAACGGGCTTGGCAACAGGCTTAGCGGCCCCTGCCTGCTGGGCGTTCTGCGCGGTGCGCGTCGGGGGCTTCGCGGTGGCCTTGGTGGCGACGCCGGGCTTTTCCTTCTGCCGCACGTCGGCTACAGGCATGGCCTTGCCGTGCTTGACGGTGCTCTTGCCGGCCGCTTTCGCGGGGGCCTTGGCCTTAGCCGCCCCCTGCATCGCGTTGCCGCGCGCCACGATTTTCTTGGTCGCGGACTTGGCGAGCGTCTTCTTGCCTGCCTTGGACTGGGCCGGCTTGTGCTTCCCGGCCGGCGCCTTGCCGGCGGGCTTCACGGGTTTCTTGGCCGTGACGCGCTTTCTGGCAGCAGGCTCCTTGCGGGAGGGCTTCTTGGCGGCGCGTGCCGGGGCGGTCGGCGATTTCTTGGCGGGCTTCGCGAGCTTTTTGGCCATGGCGATCCTAGGATTCGGGGGTGCTGGTCCAAGATGGGGGCGACCAGGAAAACTTCAAATTATAACATGCGGTTAGCTGCGTGCTGCATGCTGCGAGGTCATGCGTCCAAAGGTCTTTGTAATCAAGAGCGGCGGCCCTCCGGGCGGTTGCCGACTTGCCGGACCATCTCCACCTGCCTCAGGCGCTCGACCTCTTCCGCGTTCATCGCCGGGGGTGCGGCCAGCGAAACCACGCGCCCGGCGAGCTGGGCTTGCTGGCAATAACGTGCAATCCCGGCCCGCAGGTCCTCCAGCGCTGCGTCGTCCTCCAACACCTGCGTCTCCGCGCTGGTGAGCGCAGCCGCCAGGGTGCCTTCGTGCGCGGTACCCGTAAACGCCTGCATCACGCCCGCACTGGATAGCGGGCCGGCAGCGGCCTGGCAATAGCCGACGACGGCATTGAGAGCCGATGCTTCCGGCATGGTGCCTTCTATGTGCGGTATCGGCGTCGTCCGCGCCAGTCCGGGGTTCACGAGAAGACGTTGCAAGAGCCGCTTGACCAGGGAAGGCGCTGGACGGGACGACGTCGGCGATGCCGCCCGGCCGCGGGCCGGCCGGTTGGGCACGGCGGCGCGATCGGCGGGTCCCCCGGCCGTCCCGGGCGTTTTTCCCGCAGCGAGCAGTTCACCCAGTTCGGCCTCGTGGAGTCCGGCGAGTTCCGCGACGCGGCGCTTCAGCACGGTCGCAAGGATGGGAGCGCTCACCTGGCGGACCAGCGTGCGCGCAGCGGCCACGAACCCGGCGCGTCCCTCGACGCTCGTCGGCGGATGCTCGCGGCCGAACTCGGCCAGCATGAACTCCGAAAGCGGCGTGGCCCGTGCCACAAGGGCCTCGAATGCCGCCTTGCCACGTTGGCGGATGAAATCGTCGGGGTCCATGCCGTCGGGCAGGAACAGGAAGGCCGCTTCCTTGCCGTCGACCAGCACCGGCAGGGCGTTCTCCAGTGCCCGCCAGGCCGCTTTGCGCCCGGCCTGGTCGCCGTCGAAGCAGAACACGACGGTGTCGGTGAGCCGGAAGAGCTTTTGCACGTGGGCCGGCGTCGTCGCGGTGCCCAGCGTTGCCACGGCGTAGTCGACGCCGTGCTGGGCCAGCGCGACCACGTCCATGTAGCCCTCGACGACGATGACTCTGCCGGCATCACGGATGGCGGGCCGGGCCTGGTACAAGCCGTAGAGTTCGCGGCCCTTCGAAAACAGCGGGGTCTCGGGTGAGTTGAGGTACTTGGGCTCGCCGCGATCCAGCACCCGACCACCGAAACCGATCACCTGGCCACGATTGTCGTGGATGGGAAACATGACCCGGTCGCGGAATCGGTCGTAGCGCTTGCCCTCGCCGACGATCACCAGCCCGGCGGTCTCGAGCGCGTCGTCGTCGTAGCCGGGGAATGCCGCCGCAAGGGGCTGCCAGCCCTCGGGCGCATAGCCGATCCCGAACCGTGCAGCGATCGCCCCGGTCAGGCCCCGACCCTTGAGGTACTCGATTGCGCGCGGGGACGCCTTGAGGCTCGCCCGGTAGAAGCGGGCGGCATCACGCAGGAACTCCGCCAGGGTGCGGCTTGCCTCGCGGCGCTCGGCTTCTCCGGGCCGCTGTTCGCGCGGTACTTCCAGCCCGGCATCGCGGGCGAGTTCGTCGACGGCCTCCGGAAACGAACGGCCGCCGTGCTCCATCAGGAAGCCGATGGCAGTGCCGTGCGCGCCGCAGCCGAAGCAATGGTAGAACTGCTTCGAGGGGCTGACGGTGAACGAGGGGGACTTCTCGGCGTGGAAGGGACAGCAGGCGACGAAGTTGGTCCCCGCCTTACGCAGGGGCACCAGCCGGTCGATCACCGCGACTATATCGATGCGGCCGAGCAGGGTCTCGATGAAATCGTGGGGGATCATGACGGACGCTTCCCAGGGACCCGCGGCGCGCGGCCGCGCCACGGCGATTATCGAGCAACGGCTGCGCGCCCGCCAGTCGCGCAGATGGCTGGCACCCACCACGGACGTGCGGGGCCGGGCGGGGCCGGCTAGCTCCCGAGGCGGCTCTTGAGCTTGGCCGATACCTTGCCGAGATCCGCCCGGCCGGCGAGCTTCGGCTTGAGAACGGCCATGACCGTGCCGATGCCAGCCATTCCCGCGGCCCCCGTGGTGGCGATTGCCTCGGTGATCATGGCATCGACTTCGGCCTCGGTGAGCGGTTGTGGCAGGTAGGCACCGAGCACCGCCACTTCCGCCCGCTCCGCGTCGGCGAGATCCTGGCGGCTGCCGGCTTCGAACTGGGTGATCGAGTCGCGGCGCTGCTTCACCATCTTGTCGATCACGCCCAGCACGTCGGCATCGCTCAAGGTGATCCGCTCATCCACCTCGCGCTGCTTGATCGCCGCGAGGAGCAGCCGGATGGTGGAGAGCCGGGGGGCGTCCTTGGCGCGCATCGCGGCCTTCATGTCGTCGGTAATGCGATCCTTGAGCATCATCGAGGCTCCCGGCGCCGTGCGCCGTTGACTGAACGTGGCGGGTCGAACGTAGGCGGCCGGCCGTACCTTCGCGGCTGCATCCTGCGCACGTGCGCGCGGCCGGCGAGCAACCCGGGGGCTAATGCTATGGTGAGCCCCGTTCGGGCCCATCGAGCGCGATCGCTCGCTGTCACGACAACAAAACAAAAAGGGCGAATCTCTTCGCCCCTTCCGGACCTGCCGCCGACAGCCGTCAGAAAAGCTTCGGCGGAAGTTGCTGGCTGCGCAACCGCTTGTAGTGGCGCTTCACGGCAGCCGCGAGCTTGCGCTTTCGCTCCGCGGTGGGCTTTTCGTAGAACTCGCGGGCACGCAGCTCCGTGAGCAGACCCGTTTTCTCGATCGTGCGCTTGAAGCGACGCAGGGCCACTTCAAAGGGTTCGTTCTCGCGAACGCGTACGCTGGGCATGTAACTCGTTCCTCTTATGTTGCTTTGTAGGGATGCAGTCGCGTTGTCGTATGCAGACGGCCAGGGCAGCAGACGGCAAGGGCAGCAGACAGCGCGGGCAGCCGATGGCGCGGGCAGCTGAAGCTTCTGAATTCGCCGGGCTGGGGCGTGCGTAACCCCGAACTATAGCAAGCGGGCAGGCTCCCCGCAAGGGGACTATAATCCCCACCCGATCACGCACCCGATCGGGTGGCTGATGTCCATGCGGGCGAAGCCGTCGCCGGGCGATACCCCCGAGCGCTTTTCCGAACTCTCGCGACCGCCATGCGCGTCCTCGGCATCGAAACGTCCTGTGACGAAACTGGCATTGCCGTGTACGAGGGCAATGCCCTCGGTGGGCGCCTGCGCGCCCATGCGCTGCACTCGCAGGTCGCCATGCACCAGCCGTACGGTGGCGTGGTGCCCGAACTCGCGTCGCGAGACCACGTCCAGCGCGTCGTGCCCCTCGTCCGCACGGTGCTCGATGAGGCTGGACTCGGGCTGCGCGATCTCGATGGCATCGCCTACACGGCAGGACCTGGCCTCGCGGGCGCCCTGCTGGTCGGGGCGGCGGTGGCGAATGCCCTCGGTTGCGCGCTCGGCAAGCCGGCCCTCGGCGTGAACCACCTCGAGGGGCATCTGCTCTCACCCCTGCTGGCAGCCCCGCGGCCGGCGTTCCCTTTTGTGGCCCTGCTGGTCTCGGGCGGCCACAGCCAGCTCTTCGAGGTTCGCGGAGTCGGCCATTACCGGCTCCTCGGCGACACCCTGGACGATGCGGCGGGCGAGGCGTTCGACAAGACCGCCAAGCTCCTCGGCCTCGGCTACCCGGGCGGCCCGGCGGTGGCGGCACTCGCCGAACAAGGCCGAGCCGGCGCCGTCACCTTGCCGCGGCCGATGAAGGACAGCGGCGACCTCGCGATGAGCTTCAGTGGCCTTAAGACAGCCGTGCTCGGCGCGGCACGACGGGAGCCCCTTACCGCGGCTCGCAAGGCCGACATCGCGCGCGGCTTCGAGGAGGCCGTCGTCGACGTCCTATGCAGCAAGGCCCTTGCCGCGCTTGATGTGACCGGCCATCGCCGGCTGGTGCTGGCGGGTGGCGTCGGCGCCAATCGGGCGCTGCGCGCCCGACTCGTCGCTGCGACCGCGGCGCGGGACGCGCACGTGTACTTCCCCGACCCGGCGTTTTGCACCGACAACGGCGCGATGATTGCCCTCGTCGGGGCGCTGCGGCTTGCGGCGGGACCAAGTGCTGCACCGGATGCGGGTGACTACGCGTTCGGCGTGTGGCCGCGCTGGGAGCTTGCTTCCCTCGGCGTGCCGGGCGCTGCCGAACCCATGCGCGGCTAGCGTCCGGAATCGGAAGTTCGCTGCACAAGCCGCCGCAGCCATCGCAAGTCAATTCAACCAACGTCCAATTCGGGACACTAGTGCCCGATGGTGCGCTCGGCGCCCGAGAAGAGCTGGCGGATGTTGGCGCGATGGCGCCAGAAGAGCAGCAACGAGATCGGCACCATCACCCACGCCCTCGGGTCGTTGCCGAACACGTAGAAGGCGCCCAGCGGCGCGAACACCGCGGCGATGAGCGCAGCGAGGGACGAGATCCGGAAGCCGAACGCTAGGCCCAGCCACACCAGCGTCAGGGCGATGCCCAGCTGCCAGTGCAGTGCGATGACGATCCCTGCAGCCGTCGCGACCCCCTTGCCGCCCGCGAAGCCGTGGAACACCGGGAAGAGATGGCCTACGAACACCGCCAGCGCGACGGCCGGCACCGTCCAGGGTGCCACGCCGGCCGCCGGACCGAGCAGCAGCGCCAGCCATACGGCGAAATAGCCCTTGCCGCCGTCGCCGACGAGGGTGAGCGCTGCGGCCGTCTGGTTACCGGTGCGCAGCACATTGGTCGCGCCGGGATTCCCGGACCCGTACGTGTGCGGATCGGGCAGCTCGAAGAGCCTGCTGCTGAGCACGGCGAACGACAGCGAGCCGATAAGATAGGCGGCCACCACGAAGGCGAGCGAGGTGAGCATCGGATGCGAACGTTTGGTTCGGTGCTGTCGGCTAGAATGGCCCGCATGATACCGGCAACGCGCTGCCCGCACGCCACCGTCATGCTGCGGTCGCGATGAACTCCATCTTCATCCACGACCTGCGGGTGCAGACCCGGATCGGCGTCTACGCATGGGAGACGCAATTGTCCCAGACCGTGCGCCTGGACGTGGAGCTCGGCGCGCCTAGCGAAGTCCCCTTCCAATCCGATCATTTTGCCGATGCCCTCGATTACGCGGCGGTGGTGCAACGTCTCCACGCGTTTGCGGCGGAGCATCCGCATCGATTGCTCGAGCGGTTCGCCCAGGGTATCGCCGACATCGCGCTCGGGGAGTTCCACGTGCCATGGGTTCGGGTCCGGGTTGCCAAGCTCGGCGCGCTGCCGGGTGTCAAGGAGATCGGCGTCGCCATCGAGCGGCGCCGGGCCGACCCCGCCTGACCGCGAACGGCGACCCCGCCCGTGGCGAGCCGCCGCGCCGCGGCCCGAGGCACCGATAGCGCCTCATGTCCCTGTTCATCTGCCGGCGGCCCGCGCGGCATCACCCCTTCCCGGTGGCGGTATCGAGCACGGTAGGCGCGAGCACCCGCACCGCCTCCGCGGCTTCATGGCCGGCCGGGCAGACGCTCGTGCTCACGTCATGCTCACGCCCTCGCCACCACTGGAATCGACCACGGCTCGGGCCACACGATGCCGAATCGCGGACAGGGCTCGGCCGCGAAGCGCACGTCGGCGAAGCCGGCGTCGACAAAATGCCGCTCGAGCGCGGTGCGGGAGAAGAGCCGCATCTCCAGGGTGGTCCCCCGACCGCCATGAAAGACAAGGTCGCCGAAGCGTTCCTCCCGCCCGTCGGCGGCGCGGTTGTGTAGCACCCACTCACCGTGCTCCTCGCGCACCTCGAAGTCGTGTAGCGACGGAAAGTGCTCGACAGTGTCGGCGTCGAGCGAAAAGGGAACGGTGAACACCAGCACGCCTCCGGGCTTCAACAACCGCCGCGCGTTACGAAAGGCGATGTCCACGGGTGGCACGACGTGCTCGAAAACGTCGCTGGCCGTCAGGAAATCGTAGCGGCCTACGAGCTCGTCCGGAATCGCGGCGATATCAAGCCGCGGATCGGCGTGGAAATAGGTGTTGGTGTAGTCAAAGCAGGCGGCGAGTGCCTGCGCGACGCAGGCGTCGTCGGATAGCCCGAGCCCGGTGAGATCGGGTGAGCGCGGCGAGTGCGGGATGACCACTTCCCTGCCTAGGAGCGCCTCGCACACCAAGTGCACCAGCGCGCGCCAGCGCACCGTCGACCCGCATCTGACGCAGGACGGAAGCTCGCGGCCGAGGGCGGTTTCGGGCACACGGTTGGCCGCGCCGCACAGGTTGCACTGGAACGCGACGAGCGGCGGTCCGGGATGGGTAGTGGCCGCAGGGAGGATGCGGCCGCGCTGCCACCAGCGGACGAGGGGCTCCGCCTTCATCGTGCCGATCGGCCCATGTCAGCCGCGAGGATGGTGGGCAGCATGCAGCTGCTTCAGTCGCTCGCGCGCGACGTGGGTGTAGATGGTGGTCGTACTGATGTCCGCATGGCCGAGCAGCAGCTGCACGACGCGCAAGTCGGCGCCGTGATTGAGCAGGTGCGTCGCGAATGCATGACGCAGCACGTGCGGTGAAAGCGTCGCTGATGGAATACCGGAGCGCACGGCATAGCGCTTCAGCAACAGCCAGAAGGCCTGGCGGGTCATGGGTAGGTGCCGGCCGGTGAGGAACAGCGCGTCGCTCTTCCCGGTACCGGCGAAAGCCGGGCGGGCCTTGGCGAGATAGCGCTGGATGGCCTGCACCGCGTTCTCTCCCAACGGCACCAGCCGTTCCTTGCTGCCCTTGCCGACCACCCGCAGCACGCCCATGTTGAGGGAAACCTGACCGAGCGTCAGGCCGACGAGCTCCGAGACCCGCAGACCGGTTGCATAGAGCGTCTCCAGCATCGCGTTGTCGCGCAGCGCTTGGGCGGAGTCGCCGAACGACGCGGCGAGCAGCGCATCGACTTGCGCCTCGCTGAGATTTTTCGGCAATCGCCGCGGCAGTTTTGGCGCGCGCACCCGCAGGGTCGGATCGGCGGCCAGTCGACCCTGCTGCACGGCCAGGCCGTAAAACCGGCGCATGGCGGACAGCCGGCGGGCGATCGAGGTCGCCTTGCTGCGGGCGCCGAATTCGTCGGCAAGGAAGCGCTCGACGTCGCCGCGACCGGCCTCGGTGAGCGTGAGTCCGCGACGCGCGAGCCATGCCGCCCAGCGATTGAGGTCCTGCCGATAGCTGTCCAGGGACGTGCGCGCCAGGCCGTCCTGCAGCCAAAGCTGGTCGCAGAACGCGTCGATGAGGGCGCGGGTTGCGGCGTCGTTGGCCTCGACCATCTCAAGCCCCGAAACGGTAGCCTTCGTGCACCAGCAGCCAGCGCTTGATGGCGACCGGGTCGCCGGCTGCCGCATTCATGAATCCACCGAGCGCCCCGCGGCTTCCCACCACCCGATGGCAGGGAATCACCAGGGCGATCGGATTGGCGCCACAGGCACCCCCGACGGCGCGCGGCGCGCTCGCTACCGTGCGCGCGATCTCGCCGTAGGTGCGCGACGCCCCGACCGGGATGGCGGCAATCGCATCCCACACGCGGCGCCGAAAGGGCGTTCCTTGCGGCGCCAGCGGGACGGCGAAGCGGAACTCGGGATCGGCGAGATAGCGAATCAGTTCTCGCACTGCCCGGGCCGCGACGGCATCCTGCGCATCGAGCTCGGGCGTGTCGATCGGCAGGTAGGTGATGCCGGTCACGCAGCGGTGGGCAGTGTCGATGCCGAGAGTCGCGAACGGCGCGCGCAGGCGGGCACTGTGCTGCGCGGCGGGCGCCGCGGACAGCGCGCGTGGAAGGTTCGTCGGACCGGACGGCATCGCGGTCGCCTAGAGCTTCATCTGCCGCGGCAGCGCGGTGACGAGCTCCGGGAAGAACCAGATGAGCAGCGCCGCCGTGATCATAAGGAAAAACATCGGCAAGGTGCTGCGGGCGATCCAGGTCATCTGCCGTCCCGTCATGCCTTGCAGGACGAAGAGGTTGAAGCCCACGGGGGGCGTGATCTGTGCCATCTCGACCACCAGCACCAGGAAGATGCCGAACCAGATGAGGTCGAGTCGGGCAGCTTCCACCGTGGGCAGGATCACCCCCATGGTGAGCACCACCATGGAGATGCCATCGAGGAAGCAGCCCAGCACGATGTAGAAGACCGTGAGCGCGAGGATCAGCATAAAGGGGGTGAGGCCGAGGCTGGTGATCCACTCGGCGAGGTGGCGCGGCAGTCCGATGTAGCCCATTGCGAGCGTCAGGAAGGCAGCGCCCGCGAGGATCAGCGCGATCATGCAGTACATGCGTGTCGCGCCGAGGAGGCTCGCCATGAACGTCGCGCGGGTGAGCGAGCCCTGGGTGAGCGAGATCACGAGCGCCCCGACCACGCCGAAGGCGGCTGCCTCGGTGGCCGTGGCCACACCCGTGTAGATCGAGCCCAGCACGGCCATGATCAGCAGCATCACCGGTATGAGATGACGCGAGGCCGCGACTTTCTCCGCGAGCGACGTCCGATCTGCAATCGCGGGAATCGCATCCGGATGGAGCAACGCCCAGACTACGATGTAGCCGGAGAAAAGCACCGCCAGCAGGATGCCCGGCACGATGCCGGCCACGAAGAGCTGTGCGATCGAAACGTTGGCCGAGACGCCGTACACGATCATGATGATCGACGGCGGAATCAGCAGCCCCAGGGTGCCGGCCCCGGCCAATGTGCCGATGGTGAGGTCTTCCGGATAGCCGCGCGCTTTGAGTTCCGGCAGGGTCATCTTGCCGATGGTCGCGCAGGTCGCGGCCGACGAGCCCGAGACCGCTGCGAAGATGGTGCAGCCGATGATGTTGGTGTGGAGCAACCGCCCCGGCACGCGTTCCAGCCATGGCGCGAGGCCACGAAACATGTCCTCGGAGAGGCGGGTGCGGAACAGGATCTCGCCCATCCAGACGAAGAGCGGCAGGGCCGTGAGGGTCCACGACGACGCCGAGCCCCAGATGGTCACGGCCATGGCGTCGCCGGCCGGCCGCGACGAAAAGAGCTCCATGCCGATCCAGGCGACGCCCGAAAGCGCCAAGCCGATCCAGACGCCGCTACCGAGCAGCGCGAACAGGGCAACGATCAGCAGGGCGGTGATGAGCGCGTCCATCGCTCACTCGATGCGTGACGGCTCGGCCGGGAGGCGCACCACACGCGCGCCACGGAGCTCGAGCACGAGGTCGTCCAGCAAGGCGATGAACAGCACCAGGGTTCCAATCGCCATGGTGAGCTGCGGTATCCACAGCGGAGTGGCGTCGTTGGCGGTCGAGATATCGTTGAAATCCCAGGACTGCCAGGCGAGGCGCACGCTGTAGAACGCGAGCACCGCGGCTAGCAGGGTCGCCACGGTTAGCGCCCATACCTCCAGTCCTCGCCGGGCGCCGCCTTGGACGTGCTCGAGCAGCAGGGTGACCCGGATGTGCTCGCCACGCTTTAGCGTATGCGCCAGCGCCAGGAACCCCGCCGCCGCGGTGCAGTAGCCCGCGTAGGCGTCCGTTCCCGGGACGTGGAAATGCAGCAGTCGGCCGGCGATGGCGAGCAGCACCATGATGAGGGTGCCGACCAAAAACAACGCCGCCAGGTAAGCGGCGGCGTCGTACAGGCGGTCGAGCGTTCGGCGCAGCATCGCGGGGCTCCTCCGTCGTCGGCGAGGCGGAGGGTCGCGCGGCCTACATCCGTCGGTACGCGTCGATCACCTTGCGGCCGTTCTCACCGGATTTGCGCAGCCATTCGGCCAGCATCAGGTTGCCAACCTTGCGCATGTCGGCCGTGAGCTGCTCGGGCGGCTTGATAATGTTCATGCCGTTCTTGCGCAGCTGATCCAGGTACCACGTGTTCTTTTCCTCCGAGACCTTCCATCCGCGCGTCTCGGCTTCGGAAGCCGCTTTGAGCACCGCACTCTGGGTGGGCTTGTCGAGGGCCTGGAACGCTTTTTCGTTGACGATCACCGCGTTCTTGGGCAGCCACGCCTGGGTGTCATAGAAATTCTTGATGTGCTCGTAGGTCTTGGAATCGTAGCCGGTCGCTCCCGAGGTCATCATGGCCTCGATCACGCCCGTGGCGAGCGCTTGGGAGACCTCGGCCGCCTGCACCGTGACCGGTTGGGCTTCCACGAGTTCGGCGATCTTGGAGGTCGCCGGACTGTATGCCCGCCACTTGAGTCCCTTGAGGTCGGCGGCACTGCTGAGCTGGCGATTGGTGTAGATGCCCTGCGGCGGCCAGGGAACGGCGTAGAGCAGCCGCATGCCTTGCGTGGCGAGCTTCTCCTCGAGCGCCTTTTTCTCGGCCTTGTAGAGCTTCATCGACTCGGCATAGGAAGTCGCCAGGAACGGCACGCCATCGAGGCCGTAGAGGGGGTCCTCGTTCTCGTAGTTGACGAGCAACATCTCGCCCGCCTGTGCCTGGTTGCCCTGCACCGCGCGCTTGATCTCCGGAGCCTTGAACAACGAGGCATTGGGATGGACCTGAATCTTGAGCTTGCCGCCGCTCGCCTTCTCGACGGCGGTCGCGAACTGCTGGATGTTCTCGGTGTGGAAGTTGCTCGCCGGATAGGCGGTGGGCATGTCCCACTTGGTCTGGGCCGAAGCAGGCAGGGCGCCTGCGAGCAGGAGTGCCGCAAAGCAAGAGAGAAGACGTTTCATGGGCAGGGCAGTCCACAGTTGACGGTTGTCGGTTGAACGGGCACGGTGAGGGCCGACAACGACGCCGATCACCGGCCGGGCAGAAGTGCCCCCGACCGCATTCTATAATCCTCCGAGCGCGCTGCGTAGGGAATTATCAGTGGCCGTCCTGCGCGACGTGCGGTGCACGAGCCGAAAGACTAAAGCGCGCGACACGCGGCCCCTCGCGATGCGTGCATGACTGGTTGTCCATCGTCCCCGTTTCCTGTCCTCTTTCCGGGCTTCTGAATGTGGCAATTCTGGATCGACCGCGGCGGCACGTTTACCGACATCGTTGCCCGTCGGCCAGATGGCGCGCTCGTCACCCACAAGCTGCTGTCGGATAACCCGGAGCGCTACGCCGACGCCGCGGTGCATGGCATCCGCGAGCTCCTGGATCTCGCTGCCGGTGCGCCGATTCCTGACGGCGTGATCGACGCGGTCAAAATGGGGACGACGGTTGCCACCAACGCCTTGCTCGAGCGCAAGGGCGAGCGCACCGCGCTCTTGATCACGCGGGGCTTTGCCGATGCCCTGCGCATCGGCTACCAGAACCGGCCGAAGCTCTTCGTGCGGCACATCGAACTGCCGACCATGCTTTACGAGCGCGTGATCGAGGTGGATGAGCGCGTCGGCGCCGACGGCGAGATCGTGCGACCGCTCGATCGCGATGCCGCGCGCCGCGATCTCGTGGCCCTGCAGAGCGACGGCATTCATGCCATCGCCATCGTGCTGATGCACGGCTACCGGTTTCCTGAGCACGAAGCGGCGCTCGCAGCTCTCGCCCGGGAGATGGGGTTCGGCCAAGTATCGGTGAGCCACGAGGTGAGCCCGCTCATGAGGCTGGTCTCGCGCGGCGACACCACTGTGGTCGACGCCTACCTATCGCCGATCCTGCGACGTTACGTGCGCGAAGTCGAGCGCGACTTGGCCGGTGGCACGGCGACGGACGCGCGCGGCACCGGCGGTCCAGCCCGCGGCGGACTGCGGCTGCAGTTCATGCAATCCTCGGGCGGCTTGACCGACGCGCACCGCTTCCAGGGCAAGGATGCCATCTTGTCCGGTCCCGCCGGTGGGATCGTGGGGGCGGTGGAAGTCTCGCGGCTCGCGGGCTTCGATCGCATCATCGGCTTCGACATGGGCGGCACCTCCACCGACGTGACCCACTACGCCGGCGAATACGAACGGGCGTTTGTCACTGAGGTGGCCGGGGTGCGTCTGCGGGCACCGATGATGCGCATCCACACAGTAGCCGCGGGCGGCGGCTCGATCTGTGCATTCGACGGCGCCCGGTTTCGGGTGGGCCCGGAATCCGCCGGTGCCAATCCCGGGCCGGCGTCCTATCGCCGGGGCGGCCCGCTGACCGTCACCGATTGCAACGTGATGGTGGGTAAGCTCGATCCCGATCTTTTCCCTGCGGTGTTCGGCCCGGACGGTGACGCGCCCCTCGATGCCGAGGTGGTGCGCCGACAATTTGCCGACCTGGCCGCCGAGGTCGCCGCGGCCACCGGCAAGGCGCGCAGCGTCGAGGAGATCGCCGATGGCTTCCTGCGCATCGCCGTGGAGAACATGGCTAACGCTATCAAGCACATCTCGGTGCAGCGCGGCTACGACGTGACGGCGTACACGCTCTGCTGCTTCGGCGGCGCCGGCGGGCAGCATGCGTGCCCGGTCGCCGATGCGTTGGGCATGACTCGCGTGCTGCTGCATCCCTTTGCCGGGGTGCTGTCTGCCTACGGCATGGGCCTCGCTGACGTCCGGGCGCTGCGCCAGCAGGCGCTCGAAGCGCGCCTCGCATCCGCCGCCCTCGCCCGTGCCGCGGCGTTGCTGGCGCCCCTCGAAACCGCCGCGACCGAGGAAGTCTCGGCGCAAGGCATTCCCGCCGGACGCGTGCGCACCGTGCGCACGCTGCATGTGAAGTACGAAGGCACCGACACGACCCTCGAGATCACGGCACCCGCGGGCACCGACGCGGCGGCGATCGGGGCGATCACGGCGGCCTTCGAGCGGCGTTACCGCGCCCAGTACGGCTTCCTCATGCCGGGCAAGCCACTGGTCATCGAGGCGGTCGGTGTCGAGGCGATTGGGCAGCCGCACAGCGTCGAGGACTCGACACCCACGTTCGTCCCGCGCGCCGAGCCCCTTGCGCCGCACAAGCGTCGCCGCATCTACACGGCAGGCGCCTACCACGACGCCGCCGTCTACGTGCGTAAGGGTCTCGAGCCCGGAGACGCGATCTGCGGGCCTGCGATCGTCGCCGAGGACAGTGCGACCACGGTGGTGGAGCCTGGGTGGGAGGCGACCCTGACCCCGCGCGGCGACCTCGTGCTCGAGCGGGTCGTGCCCGTGCAGCGCGCCCACGCCATCGGCACCGCCGCCGATCCGGTACTGCTTGAGGTCTTCAACAACCTCTTCATGGCGATTGCCGAGCAGATGGGCGTAACCCTCGCCAACACCTCGTACTCGGTCAACATCAAAGAGCGCCTGGATTTTTCGTGCGCGCTGTTCGACGGCAGGGGTAACCTCATTGCCAACGCCCCACACATGCCGGTGCATCTCGGCTCGATGGGCGAATCGGTGCGCACGGTCATCGACCGGCGCACCGCCACCATGCGACCGGGTGACGTGTTCGTGCTGAATGCGCCATACAACGGCGGCACCCATCTCCCCGACGTGACGGTGATCGCGCCGGTGTTCCTGGACGGCGGCCAGCGCCCGGAATTCTATGTCGCCTCGCGTGGCCATCATGCCGACATCGGCGGGACTACGCCCGGCTCGATGCCGCCCGATTCGACCCACGTCGACGAGGAGGGCGTGCTGCTCGACAACGTCGAGCTCGTCACCGAGGGACGGTTTCGCGAGGCGGAGATGCGCGCGCTCCTCGCCGATGGGCGATATCCGGCGCGTAACATCGAGCAGAACCTCGCCGACCTGCGGGCCCAGGTGGCGGCGTGTGCTAAAGGTGCGGCCGAGCTCGAGCGCATGGTCGCGCAGTTCGGGATCGAGGTCGTGCGCGCCTACATGGGCCACGTGCAGGACAACGCCGAGGAGGCGGTGCGGCGGGTGCTCGACGTGTTGTCCGACGGCAGCTTCACCTACGAGATGGACAGCGGGGCGCGGATCAGTGTCACGATCCGCATCGACAAGGCCGCGCGCAGCGCCACCGTCGACTTCACCGGCACCAGCGCCCAGCAGCCGACCAACTTCAACGCGCCGTCGGCGGTGTGCAAGGCCGCAGTGCTGTACGTGTTCCGCACCTTGGTCGACGACGACATTCCGATGAATGCCGGCTGCCTCAAGCCCATCGAGATCATCATTCCCGAGGGCTCGATGCTGGCGCCGCGCTACCCGGCAGCCGTGGTCGCGGGCAATGTCGAGACCTCGCAGGCGGTGACCGACACGCTCTACGGTGCGCTGGGCGTGCTCGCCGCCTCGCAGGGCACGATGAACAACTTCACGTTCGGCAACGATCGTTACCAGTACTACGAGACCATCTCCGGCGGTGCCGGCGCGGGTCCTGATTTCAACGGGGTGAGCGTGGTTCAGACCCACATGACCAATTCGCGGCTGACCGATCCCGAGGTGCTCGAATGGCGCTTCCCGGTGCGGCTCGAGCGCTTCGCGATTCGTCCGGGGAGCGGTGGCAAAGGACGCCATCACGGCGGTGACGGCGCCGAGCGGCGGGTGCGGTTCCTGGTGCCGATGACGGCCGTCATGCTGGCCAACCATCGGCGCATCGCACCGTTCGGGGTCGATGGTGGCGAGCCGGGCGCGGTCGGTAGGAATTGGGTCGAGCGGGTGGACGGCAGCCGCGAGGAGTTCGGGGCGACCTGCGCCGTGGAGATGGCCGCAGGCGACGTGTTCGTGATCCACACCCCGGGCGGCGGCGGCTTCGGCACGCCGGCCTGAGCGCCGCCGGGCTGGGATCGGGGCGGTGCGCTGCCAAGCCTGGAGGGGCCTTGTCGGCAACGCCTGAACCGGCAGTTGCATAATCCCGCTTCGTCCCCGGAGGCTCTCATGGCCAGTGTGTACGACTTCACCGTCAACGACATCAAGGGCAGGCCCGTTGTCCTCGACCGCTATCGCGGCCAGGTGCTGCTCATCGTCAACACCGCCAGCGCGTGCGGCTTCACGCCCCAGTACAAGGGTCTGCAGGCGCTGCATGAGAGCTATGGCGCGAAGGGGCTGGCGGTCCTCGGTTTTCCCTGCAACCAGTTCGGCGGCCAGGAGCCGGGCGAGGAGGACGAAATCGCCCACTTCTGCGACCTGAACTACCAGGTGACCTTTCCGCTTTTCGCCAAAGTCGAGGTGAATGGCGATGGGGCGGCGCCGCTCTATCGTCATCTCAAGAAGGCCGCACCGGGACTGCTCGGCTCCGAGGGCATCAAGTGGAACTTCACCAAGTTCCTGGTCGATCGGGAGGGCCGCGTGATCGAGCGCTACGCGCCGAAGACCGAGCCGGCGGCGATCTCCGGCGACATCGAGAAGCTGCTCTAGGCCAGCCGTGCGGACCCGGCTGATCCTCGTCGTAGTGGGTATCGTGCTCGCCGGGGCCGGTTGCGGCGCCCGCGCGCAGGGCGAATCCCCGAAGGTCCTGCGGGTGGCCTTCCCGGTAGCCGAGACGGGCTTCGATCCGCAGGCTGCCGGCGACATCTACTCCAATGCCGTCAACCGCGAGATCTTCGACACCCTTTACCGCTACGACTATCTCGCGCGGCCGCATCGCCGGGTGCCCAACGTCGCGGCGGGAATGCCGGAAATCAGCGCCGACGGCAAGACCTGGAGCATCCGGCTGCGGCCCGGCATCGTCTTCGCGGACGACCCGGTATGGACGGGCCAGCGCCGCGAGCTCGTCGCGGCTGATTTTGTCTACGCCTGGAAGCGCATCCTCGATCCGCGCATGCGCTCCAGCGCGTTGCAAATCTTCGAGGGCCGCATCGCGGGCGCCGAGCCGGTACTCGCCAAGGGGAAGGAAACCGGCAAGCTCGATTGGCCCTGGAAGCTCGCGGCTTTTCGCTATGCCAACGTGGTGGTGCAGCCGTGGGTGATCGGCTACAAGTACAACGGCTACCACGCTTATCCGTTCCGCTATCTCGACATCGACCTGCAGCGGCGTGCGGGTGCGGCCTCCGGACGAGGCTGATCGTGAACGCAGCCCGCGGGTTGATCGTGCTTGGCGTGCTGGCCATGATGGCTTGGCCGATCGCGACGCCGGCGGCGACGCCCGCATTCGCGGACCCGGCCAAGGTGCTGCGGGTGGCGCAGCCGGTCGCCGAAACCGGATTCGATCCGCAGGCGACCTCCGATTTGTACTCGGGCCATGTGCAGCGCGCGATATTCGACACGCTCTTCGTCTACGACTACCTCGCCCGTCCGTACAAGCTGGTGCCGAGCCTCGCGACGGCGTTGCCCGCGGTCAGCGACGGTGGCCGCACCTGGACCATTACCCTGCGGCCCGGTATCTACTTCGCCGACGATCCAGCGTTCAAGAGCAAGCCGCGTGAGCTCACCGCTGCGGACGTGGTGTTCTCGTTCAAGCGCCTGCTCGATCCGCGCATGCGCTCTCCGTACCTCTGGTTCCTCGAGGGCAAAATCGCCGGCGCCGAGCCTGTCCTCGCCGCGGCTCGCAAGGTCGGCCGGCTGGATTACGACACGCCGATGGAGGGCCTGCAGGCCGTCGATCGCTACACCGTCCGGCTGCGCCTGACCGAGCCCGACTACATCCTTCAGGGCTACATGTCCCACGTCGCCATGAGCATCGTCGCCCGCGAGGTAATCGAGGCCTACGGCGATGCGAGCGGCTGGGCGATGGCCAATCCCGTCGGCAGCGGGGCGTACCGGCTGACGCAATGGCGGCGCGGGCAGCAAATGGTGCTCGAGGCGAATCCGCGCTTTCGCGAAACGGTCTTTCCGGAGTCGGCCGACCCGGCAGTGGCCGACATCGTGCGGCGGATGCATGGCAAGCGCGCGCCGCAGATCGGCAGGATCGAGATCTCGGTAATCGAGGAATCGAACCCGCGGCTGCTCGCCTTCATCAGCAAGTCGCTCGACTACGTCAACGTTCCGCAGGAAATCGCCGACACCGTGCTCGACGCCGAAGGCGGACTGAAGGCGAGCGTGGCCGGCGAGCGAGTGCGGCTGGAGCGGATCGTGCAGCCGTCCGTGCAGTACGCGTTCTTCAACATGGACGATCCCGTGCTCGGGGGCTACGGCCGGGAGAAGATCGCCCTGCGCCGCGCCATCGTCATGGGATTCGACACGGCGGCGCTGATCCGCACCGTTTACCAGGGCCAGGCATTGCCGGCGACCCAGCCGATCCCCCCCAACGTGCCCGGGCACGATCCCGCCTTCGACGTGCGCATCAAGCAGGATCCAGCGGCGGCACGGGCGTTGCTCGACAAGTTCGGCTATGTCGACCGCAACGGCGACGGCTGGCGCGAGTTGCCGGACGGTCGCCCGCTGGTGCTCACCATGGGCTCGGCGACATCGGGCCGGGACCGCGAGTTCGACGAACTGTGGAAGCGGAGCATGACCGCACTGGGCATCCGGCTCGAGTTCCTGAAGCAGAAGTGGCCGGACCTGCTCAAGATGGGCAAGGCCGGGCAGCTGCAAATGTGGCGGGTGGGCTGGATCACCCAGTACGCCGAAGGCGATGCGTTCGCCCAGCTCCTCTACAGCCGCAATATCGGGCAGTCCAATCTCGGCCGCTTCAACCTGCCCGAGTACGACGCTCTCTATCGCGAGTCGCGCCTCTTACCCGACGGGCCGCAGCGCAACGTCCTGTACCGGCGCATGGCCGAGATCGTGGCGGCGTACAACCCGTGGGAGCTCGGTGTGTACCCGATCGAGAACACGCTCTTGCAGCCGTGGGTGGTGGGCTACCGCAAGCATGCCTATTGGGAGCATCCATGGCTTTATCTCGACCTTGACCCCGCGCGTCGCACCGCAGCACGCTAGTGTCCCGAATTGGAAGTTCGTTGAATGACCCTGCGATGGCTGCAGCGGGCAGCGAACTTCCGATTCGGGACACTAGGTCCGGGTGTGACCGGTGTTGCGCGGACGCATCGGTCGGACACGACCGCCGGCGGGTCAGCGCTTCCGCGCCTTGGCCTGCGACCGGTTGCCGACGTAGAATCAAGACGCCCGCACGCCACGTTGCGGAGGCGCGAACGACCATGACCCTCATCCACCATCGCCACGACGGCTTCGTCCACGCCAGCAGCCCCCGCGCATGCCGTGCGCCGGCCAGCGCCGGCCTGTTCCTGGCCGCCGGCGTGGTGTGGGTCGGCGGCATCGTCCGCATGCGGGGCGACCGCCCGCGCATGCCGCGCGGAATGCTCCTGAAGTAGCCATCCGGCTTCGAGCTCCGCCGGATGTGAGGCGGGGATACTCGCAACATCGTCGGAACACCGGAAGCGCGCGGCACCGTGGTGGCACCTGCACCGCCGGCCGCAGCCACCTTCCAGTAAGCCTTCAGTAGGCCCCGCCTCCAGTTGAACTCCGGCACACGCGTGCGTGCAGGGGAATCGGCTGTGCGCCTTATCGCGCACGCCGCGCATAGCAGTGCGACTTGAACGAGGCACCACCATGCAGTACGTGAGAATGCTGTATCGCCACCTGGCCCGCGGCCTGTGGCTCGATCGCGAGTTCCTGAAGCTCTGGACGTCGATGACGGTGACGTCGTTCGGCGCGCAGGTCACCAACCTCGCGCTGCCGCTCACCGCGGCGGTGATGCTGTCGGCCACGCCCATGCAGATGGGTGTGCTGGTCGCGCTCGAGGCGCTGCCGTTCGCGCTGTTCAGCCTGCACGCCGGTGTGTTGCTCGATCGCGTGCGCAAGCTGCCGCTGATCATCGCGGCTGACGTCGGGCGGGGCGTGGCGCTGCTGGCGATACCGGTCGCTGCGTTCCTGCACGTGCTCAGTATCGAGATGCTGTTTGTGGTGGGATTTCTGTGCGGGGTGCAGAACGTCATCGGCGGAGCGGCTTATCAGGTGTTGATTGCGCAGATGGCGGGGCGGACGCGGCTGGTCGAGGCCAATGCCAAGATCATCCTCGGCGAGACGTCCGCGGCGCTGGTCGGCCCCGGGCTCGCCGGCGCGCTCATCCATGCCCTGACCGCGCCGTTTGCGATCATGGTTGACGCGCTGGGCTTCATGCTGTCCGCGCTGATGCTGAGGCGGGTCCGCGTGCCGACCGACGTGCTGCAGCCGCGGGGGACGGCGAGCATGTGGCACGAGATCGCGGAAGGCATTCGGCTGGTCCGGGACGAGTCGACGCTATGGTCGCTCGCCTGGCTCGCCGGCCTCTGGCAGTTCCTGCATCACATGCAGGTGGCCGTGCTGATCCTGTTCGCCACGCGCGAGTTGCACCTGTCGGCCGGCAGCATCGGCCTCGCCTATGCGTGCGGGGGAGCCGGTTGCATCGTCGCGGCGAGCCTGGCCGAGCGACTCACCGCGCGGATCGGCGTGGGTCGCCTGATCGTGCAGGCGGTGGCGCTCACCGCGATTGCGTGGCTCGCTTATGGCCTCATCAGCGGCCCCGCGTGGGTCGCGCTGGTGCTGCTCGGGTCGGGCATGTTCGTGTTCGACTTCGGTGCCGTGCTCTATGGCATCAACTACCTGTCGTTGCGCCAGGCGATCACCCCCGATCGGCTCCTGGGACGCATGACCGCGACCATGCGCTTCTTCGGGGTCTCGGTCGCGCCAATCGGGTCTTTGGTGGGCGGGGCGCTGGCCACGTTCATCGGCCTGCGCGGCACGTTGCTGGTGGTGGGCGTCGTGGGCCTGGCGCTGGCTGGCATCGCGGCGGCGTACTCACCGGTGCGGCGTCATCGCAGCCTGCCGATGGCGCTCGCGGACGAGCTGTATTAGCGAGGACAACGCTGTCGGGACTCCTCCCGGCAGCGTGTTCAGCAGTCGCGCAGCGCGTCGTCGAGATGCCCGGGCTCGGGCTGCTGCAGGCTCTGTCGGCCGTTGATCCAGTACCGGCGGCGCAGCATAGACCCCGGGACGCTCCCGGGCCACGCGGGACTGCGCATCAGCTCGGGTCGCGGTGTCCTACGGCGAGGTCGTTGCCGCCATGGCGATCGACGCCGCGCACGAGCCACAGCGGCCGCCGGGCGAAGTCGACAGCCACCCCGCTCTTGCCGTCGACGGGTCTGAGCGACCGATCGAAGAGCGACGTCGACGGCATGTAGCGCAGGGCGACACCAGTGCGGCGCACGCCGGAAGTGTTCGCGCACGCGCCGTGGATCATGTAGACGTCGTGCAGGGACATCTGCCCCGGCGCGAGCTCGATGTCGATCGCCTGTTCCTCGGCGAACACTCCTGCGGACAGGCGCTGCTGCAGCGTGAGGTCGGTGCGTTCCTCGTGCAGATGGGAGTGGAGCGTGCGCGCCGCTTGCGAGCCGGGCACTACGCGCAGACAGCCGTTCTCACGCGTGGAAGGTTCCAGGGCGACCCATGCCGTGCACGTGGCGAGTGGCCTGATTGGCCAGTAGTGGCCGTCCTGATGCCACGGGGTCTCGTAGCCTTCCCTTGCCGGCTTGCAAAAGACGTGGCAGCCCCAGAGGATCACGTCCTCGCCGATAACATCTGAGACCAGTTCAACGATGTCGGGGTCGCGCGCGAGTTCGAGGAATGCCTCGTGGCCACGCACGCCTTCGCCATTGTCGCCGGCGACGTGTGCCGAGACGAGTTTCTCAGGCCGTACGCCGGGGTTGGCGCGCAGCAGGTCGTCGAGTGCCGCGGCAAATTTCGCCACTCGCTCGTCATCGAGGCGCCAGGCGGGGACGACCCATCCTTCGCGTCGGTATTGATCGACCTCGGCATGGGTGAGATGAGCCATGATGCTGTCCGTTCCCAAAGGGTGATGCCGGCGGACAACCGAGCATCGCGCCGGCTGCCAGTATCCCTGGCGGGTCTCGTCGGGTCAACGCGTCCCGCAACACGCGTCCCGCAACACGCGTCCCGCAACACGCGTCCCGCAACACGCATGCCGCAACCGACCGTATCCGCGCGCACCCTCCACGC
>JBDSND010000108.1:0-3834 GCA_039915505.1 Casimicrobiaceae bacterium | reverse complement strand
CTGTGGAAGCAGTTCATGCAGATGCAGGCGCCGGCGATGCAAGGCATGCTCGGCAACTATCTCGAGCAGAGCGCCAAGCTCTTCATGGACATGCAGCAGCGCATGCAGGACCAGACGCGGGGCATGTTCGCCACGTTTCCGTTCCCCAATTTCACGGCGCCCACGGGCACCGAGGACGAGAAGAAGCGCTGAGCGCGGCAGCCGCCTGTTTGCAGGCACCCGACCGGTCGAGCGCGGCGCGTACATTCCCGAAGGCGGGCTCGACGAAGCCCGGAGTAGCGGCACACTGGCAGCTGCTGTGGAAAAGATTGTGGCAGAGAGACCTCCGGCCGGGGGCATGGCCGGCTTTGCAGTCGGCCAGCGGAATTGTGCGAACCCATGCGCATCCATATAAGCATCGCGCCGCGGGCCACTGCGCGAGCATCGCGCCGGTTTCCGCCGGGCGCCGCGCAACTCGCTCTTCCGGCCTTTGCAAGCGTCCGCTGGCCGGCGTGAACGCGCGCAGTCATCGACCGTGGATTGCCATTGACTCCCTCGATTCCATGAGCCAAGCCAATCTGCCGCCGATCCCTATGAGCCAAGCCTTTTTCCATGAACTACGCCATCTGCACTGACCCCATGACCGACGCCGTTTCCATAAGCCGCGCCTTCTGCCGCTGACCCATGACCCAAGCCGTTTCCCGACCCATCCGCCGCAGGCCTTCGCGCGCGTCCGCGGAGCCACCGCGCGTGGGCTTCGTGTCGCTCGGCTGTCCCAAGGCGCTCGTCGACTCGGAGCAGATCCTCACCCAGTTGCGCGCCGAAGGGTACGGTATCAGTCCGGACTACGCCGGGGCGGACTTGGTGGTAGTCAATACCTGCGGGTTCATCGACGCTGCGGTGGAGGAATCGCTCGACGCGATCGGCGAGGCGCTGGCGGAAAACGGCAAGGTGATCGTAACGGGCTGCCTTGGCGCCAAGGATAACGGCGCTTTCGTGCGCGCCCGCCATCCGCGCATTCTGGCGGTGACCGGTCCGCACGCCACGCCCGAGGTCATGGCTGCCATTCACGCCGAATGCCCGAAGCCCCATGATCCGTTCGTCGATCTCGTGCCGCCCCAGGGCGTCAAGTTGACGCCGCGGCATTACGCCTACCTCAAGATCAGCGAGGGCTGCAATCATCGCTGCACGTTCTGCATCATTCCCGCGATGCGCGGTGACCTCGTGTCGCGACCGGTCGGCGACGTACTCGGTGAAGCACAGCGACTCTTTGCGGCGGGGGTGAAGGAACTGCTGGTCGTATCTCAGGACACGAGTGCGTATGGAGTCGACGTGCGCTACCGCACCGGCTTCCACGAGGGCCGTCCGGTCAAGACCCGCATGCAGGAACTCGCGGTGGCGCTCGACGCCATGGCGCGGGCACACGGTGCCTGGGTGCGCCTCCACTACGTCTATCCGTACCCCCACGTCGACGACCTGCTCGCGGTGATGACGCGCGACGCGGGTGGCGGCGGCCTCCTGCCGTACCTGGACGTACCGTTCCAGCACGCAAGTCCACGGATCCTCAAGCTCATGAAGCGCCCCGCCAACGCCGAAGGCACGCTGCGTCGCGTCGAGGCGTGGCGCGCGGCCCGCCCGGACCTGGTGGTTCGCAGCACCTTCATCGTCGGCTTCCCGGGCGAGACGGAGCGTGAATTCGAGGAGTTACTTGCGTTTCTGCAGACGGCGCAGCTCGACCGGGTCGGCTGCTTCGCGTATTCGCCGGTCGAAGGTGCCACCGCCAACGCCCTGCCCGATCCCGTGCTCGACGCCGTCAAGGAGGATCGCCGCGCGCGCTTCATGGCCGTGCAGGCGGCGATCAGCGCCGCGCGTCTACAACGGCGAATCGGGAGCGTGCTGCCGGTTCTGGTCGACGGCCATGAGGATGGCGTGGCGATCGCGCGCGGGCCTGCCGATGCGCCGGAAATCGATGGTGTGGTGCGCATCGCCGACGGTGACGGCGGCGCCCTGCCCGTCGGTGCGTTCGCGCGGGTCCGCGTCACCGGAGCCGACGCCCACGATCTCGAGGCGACGAACTCGCCCTGATGCACGCCGGCGCCGTCCCGGGTACTGGGACGCGGCTACCGCCGCCGCCTGCGGCATTGACCGGGCCGCACCTACCGGACCCGTAAGGGCGAGCGCACGCGCGGGCCGGGCGCAAAGCCCCGCTTACGCTGCCGCGGCCGCATCGATCGCGGCGAGCCAGCCATCACGCACGCGCCCGCCCTTTGCGATGCCTTAGCGCTGCGTGCAGCGGCAACGCGCCATGCGGGCGCTACAGCGGTGGCTTGGCGGTGCCGAGGTCCGCGGCGTCGAGGTCGCGTGCGAGTTCGCGCAACAGGGCGCCCAGCGCCGCGTTGTGTGCCTGGGCGAGGGCCTCCGGTGTCGACGCGCTCATCGGCACCCGCTGCGTGTACTCACGGGTCCACGCCGGGGCACTGCCGAGCGAATCCATCGCCGTGAGGTAGAAGCTCATCGTTAGTTCGGCCGTCGGTGTCTGGCGGATATCACCGTAGAAGGCCGAGACGAAGCCGTCGAGAAGGTAGTCACCCTCGTTGCCCGCCGCACCGCTCGGCACGACGCGCTGGAAGACGCGCGCCGAAGCAAGCCCCTTGGCAATGCCGTCCGCGAGCATCGTCCCTGGAGGCACGAACCACTCGTCGTAATAGTCGGACTCGTAGCCCAGCTCGCTCTTGCGGTAGACGAATTGCTTGGCGCGAAACGGCGCCGCGACGTTGATGCTGCCGATGCGCAACACCTGAAGCTTCGGCTTGCCGCCGATGGGTTGAGGTAGCGGCGGGTCCAGCAGAAACGTACGCTTGACCGGCGTCGGCCGCGACACCAGCGACGTACACGAGGGTAAGACCGCGATGGTGACCGCGGCCGCGAAGGCGCGCAAAACCTGTCGCCGCGCGGCGCATTCAGGGTGCGCGCCATGGGCGGGGCGCGGGTCGGACCACCCGACGCGGCGGCAGCTGTTCATTGCGGGCGCTCCGTGGGACGTGGCGGCTGGCCGAACAACACGCCGGCCGGATACCGTCGCGCTTCCTCGGTCAGGTCGCGCAGGTTATCGGTGATCGTGCGCAGGTTATCGATGGTGGTGGCAAGGTCGGCCTCGCCGCCGCCCAGGATGCGATCGAGCCGACCGAGGGCGCGCGACATCGTCGCCAGCGTCTTCGGCAAGTTGGGATCGTCGACGATCGCACGCACCCGGGCGATGGCCGCCGAAGCCTCTTCCGGAACCTTCTGCCAGGCAGGATTCGCAAGGGTCTTGCGCAGGTCCTGGTTGGTCGCCCGCAATTCCGCCACCAGCCCTGCGGCTTCCGCGCTGATCCGCTGGGTGTCGAAGCCCGCGAGCGTCTTGTCCACGCGGTCGAGCACTCGCTCCGCACGCTGGCTCAAGCCCTTGGTGTTGACCTCGCTCACCCGATCGTTCAGCGTGGCGAGCAGGCGGTTCATGTTCTGCACGGTCCCCTCGACATCGAGCTTGTGCAGGCGGTCGATGATCTCCGACGCGGCATTTACGAACTGCATCACGGTCGAGGGGGCGCTGGGAATGTAGGTATTGTCGGGCACCCAATCGATCGGCAGCGGTGTCGGCGGGGCATCGACGTAGTCCATTTCCAGGTAGTTGGTGCCGGTAATGCCTTGGGGCGCGATCCTGATCCGCAAGCCCCGCTGGACCTCGATGGAAGCGTTCTCCGGCCGGGTGATGTCACCCGCGGCGCGGCCGCCGACCAGCCGCGGCTGCACCTGGGCCTCGACCAGCACGTAGCGCATGCGCTGACTGATCGGCTTGTCGAGCTCGTAGCGCAC
>JBDSND010000094.1:0-18801 GCA_039915505.1 Casimicrobiaceae bacterium | reverse complement strand
TTCGCTCACATGAGCGATCTCACGCCTCAGGCTCAGGCAGGCTTGTCCGCGCAGGCAGGGCAGGCGATACTAGGCAGCCTGCTTTCTCGTCTCTCGCCATGCCCGCAACAGTCCAGGAATGCGAAGTCTTCGTCATCGGCGGCGGTCCGGCTGGCTCGACCATCGCCACCCTCCTCGCCGAGTGCGGCCGCAAGGTCGTGGTCTGTGACAAGGATCGCCATCCGCGCTTTCACATCGGCGAATCGTTGCTGCCACAGAACATGCCGCTGTTCGAACGGCTCGGCGTGAGCCAGGAGATCGAACGCATCGGGCTCGTCAAGCACGGCGCGGAGTTCAATTCGCCCGATCACGATCATCAGGTTACGTTCAACTTCGGCCAGGCCTTCGACAAGCGCTGGCCACACGCCTACCAGGTGCGGCGCTCGGAGTTCGATCACGTGTTGATCGGGAACGCCCGCCGCCGAGGCGCCGCGGTGTACGAAGGCGCGCGCGTGCGAGCCGCCGAGTTCACCCCCGGTGGGGCAACCTTGCTCGATGTGGAGCATGACGACGGCAGCCGTTCGCGCTGGCAGGCGCGGTTTCTGGTGGATGCCTCCGGCCGTGACACATTTCTTGCCAACCTCCTCGGCTTCAAGCGCAAGAACAAGAAGCACAACAGCGCGGCGATCTACGGCCATTTCGCCGGCGCCCAGCGACTCGCGGGCGACGCCGAAGGCAACATCAGCGTGTTCTGGTTCGCGCACGGCTGGTTCTGGTTCATTCCGCTGCGCGACGGCACCACCAGTGTCGGAGCGGTGTGCTGGCCGAGCTACACCCGGACGCGCAAGACCGATCCCACGCAGTTCCTGCTCGACACGATTGCGCTCTGTCCGGATCTCGCGGCGCGCCTCGCCGATGCGCAACTGATCGGCCTCGCGACGGCTACCGGCAACTACTCCTACGAATGCACACGCATGGCAGGCGAGGGCTACTTGATGGTCGGAGATGCCTGGGCTTTCGTGGACCCCGTCTTCTCCAGCGGGGTGTATCTCGCGATGAACAGCGCGGCTCTCGGCGCCAACGTGGTCGATGCGATCCTGCGTGATCCCGCGCGGGCGCCGCGGCTCTGCGCGGATTTCGAGCGCGACATCCGGCGTGGCCTTAAGACCTTCTCGTGGCTCATCTACCGGATGACCTCGCCCATCATCCGCGGCATGTTCATGCACCCGCGCAACGTGCTGCGGGTCGAGGATGCGGTCATTTCGCTTCTCGCGGGCCAGGTGTTCGAGCGAACCGGCCCCGTACGGCTCCGATTGTGGCTGTTTCGCGGCATCTATTACGCCACCTGCCTCGGGTCCCTGCCGACGGCACTGCGGGCCTGGCGCACCCGCAAGCGCCTGCTTGGAGCGGCGGCGTGACGGCAGGACGCGCCTTCAAACCCGTGGCGCGCGCCGGGCGGTTTCTCGCTTCGCTCGGTACGGTCGTGCTCGTCGCGGTCACGCCGCCGTCCGCTGCGGCGAACGGAGAAGTCCTGCCGCGTTGGGAGCTGGGCGCCGGCGTCGGCGTCCTCGATCTTCCGGATTACCGTGGCGCGGGCGAGCACCACCTCTACGCCTTGCCGATTCCCTACGTGGTGTATCGCGGCGACATCCTGCAGGTCGACCGCCAGAAAGTGCGCGGGCTACTCGCGCGCACCGAGCGCCTGGAGCTCGACGTGAGTGTCAACGGGTCGGTTCCGGTCAAAAGCCGTTCGACACCGGCCCGATCCGGCATGCCCGACCTCGATCCGACGCTGGAGCTCGGCCCTTCGTTGAATGTTGCGCTCTTGCGCGCGTCGCGTTATTCGCTGGAGCTCCGCCTTCCGGTGCGCGCCGTCGTCGCCTCCGATTTTCGCAGTGCCAGTGACCGGGGTGTCCTGGCCCAGCCCAATCTCAATCTCGATCTCGTCCTCGATGGTGGCTGGAAGCTCGGACTCCTCGCCGGTCCGCTGTTCGCGACGCGGCGCTATCACGAGTATTTCTACGGCGTCGCGCCGCAGTACGCGACGTCGGACCGACCCGCCTACGCGGCGCCGGGAGGCTACAGCGGCGGGCAGGCGCTCGTCGCCTTCTCGCGGCGGTTCGAGAACCTGTGGTTGGGCGGCTTCGCCAAGTTCGACGTGCTGCAGGGCGCAGCGTTCGAGGACAGTCCGCTCGTCAAACGGAAGCAGGGCTGGGCGGCCGGGTTTGGCGTGGCCTGGATTTTTGCGCGCTCGACGCGGGGGGTAGCGGCGCGGGAATAGATCTCGTCTTGCGCGTCGGCGCGCCAGCGATGACGCATCGCCACGACCAGCGTCACCCTTCGGCCTGCGTGACCAGCATCGTCCCGATGGTGCCGCGCAGGAGCGTCGAGTCGCGATGCGCGGCCCGAATCGCATATTGGGTCAGCATCCCGATCGACGCCGTCAGCGTCGCACTGACGATGAATGTCTTTTCCGCCTCGATGCCCGGTTCGAACCATTCGACATCGCGCATCGAGACGAGGTAGCCCATACGTGGGACCATCTCGCCGGAGGCGCGCGAGCGGCGCAATGCCTCCCAGAGCGCGGCAGCCTGCGCGGCCGCCTCGACCGCCGCGATAGCGGGCGCATTGCCGGTCGCCGCGAGCGCACAGGCGCGACAAATGCTCGCCGTGCAGACGATGCCCTCATCGCTTTCGTCGACGATGTTGCGCAGCCAGCGCATCGGCGGCCGATGCGGCAGCAGCGCGTCGAGATCGAGCGGGCGGCCCGCATGTCCGCGCCACGCCTCGAACGCGTCGTTCGGGCTGGTGCGCGGGGGTCCGACCTCGAACTCGGCGTCTGCAACGAGTAAGCCGCTTCGCTTGAGCTCGACCCTGATGCGCTCGCCCGCCGAGCGCGCCTCGAGCCATATCGTGTCGTCCGGCGCGACGCGTTGCCGCAATCGCGCGTGGCGGATGCCATGCAGGGCGGACGGAATCCCGCACGCCGCGAGGGCGGCGCCGGCACGCGCGAGCAGGACCACGCCAGGCACGATCGGATGGTCCGGAAAGTGGCCTTCGCAATCGCGCACGTCGAGCACGAGCCGGATCGCCGCGCTCACGTTCGACGCGCGGTTATCGACGCAATGACGAAGCTAGGGAGCGCGTCGCGAATCCGGGCGATGTCGGGAAACACGCCTATGTCGCCGAAACCGTTCGCCGCGAGCGCTGCCGTCCACTGCTCGGGGGTGAGAAAACCTCCGCGCGGACGCCACGGCGCGAGCGTCGGGGGCGCGCGAAAAGAAGCCAGCAGATTGAACACGAAATCCACGTACAGCGGCTCGTCGGGATACGGCCGCACACACTCGGTCACCACCAGGGTTCCACCATCCTGCAGCGCCGTGCGCAGCTCGGCCAGCGATTTCCCGAGATCGCGTGCGACGTGCAGCACATTGACGCCGTGCACCAGCGAATAGGTGCCCGGGTGCACGCCCTGCGGCAATAGCGGCTGGTCGATATCCAGCCAGCCGAAGCTCAATGGAACTGCCGGAAAGCGCCCACCGAGCGTCGCCTTGGACCGACGCAGGAACTGCGGCGAGATGTCGGTGACGTGGTAGTTGGATAACGCCGTGCTGTCCTTGTCGAGCGATTCCAGAAAGGCCTCGCTCGCGCTACCGAGGCCGGCTCCAATCTCCAGCACGGCATTGTGGTCCGGCCGAAGACAGCGCCGCAATGCCAGCGCGTGCAGCGCATTGTTTACCGCGTAGAGTGGATTGGCGTTGGAGAAGTACTCGTACCAGGCAGCGATGTTCCGCCGTGAAAAGAGGGCCTCTTCGCCCGTCATCTCGCCGCGCAGCACGGCCGGATAGGCTTCGACAGCCAGGGCGACAATGCGAAACGACGGCAGCGCGCGCGCATCGTGGACCTGTTGCCATTCGAGGACCTCCTGTGGCTCGAGCCGGGGCAGCGCGCGCGGGAGATGGAAGCGGGCGACATCGTCCACGGCACCGGCCCGCTCGAGCCAGCCGCGGCGCGCGAACGTTTCGCACAGCCACGCGATGGGAACGCGCGCAAGGTCGGGCGAAAGGCCCGCGCGCACGAGGACGTCATCGACGCTGCCGACCTGCTGGGAGGCCGCGTCGACGAGGCCTATCGCGCGCGCCACCTCAAGCGCAGAGCGTGCGACGTACTCCTCGATGAGCTTGTTGGAGCGCACGAAGCGCGCATCGAAAAGGGGCGCCACCTCGGGCGGCAGCAGGAGTTCGCGCGCATCGCGCTCGATGACTCGGGTCGACATGGAATTGACGCGGCGAATCTCGAGCCGAGCCACCGCGCGCTAGGAACGAAGCCGCGGTGCGCGGTAGTGGCCCCGCGTGGCAACGCTGGGGGCGAGGCTGCGCACGAGTCCTGCGGGATTGAGGCCCGAGCGCAGCAAGCGCCACGCCACCATCCGGGTGATGCGCGCGATGTCGCGCACGGGGCGGAAATGGCTGGCGCGGGCCTGCACGGGGTAGAGCGCCGCGACGGGCACTGCCACGGTGAGGAAGCCCTGGTGCGCCGCTTCGATCAATATCTCGCTTTCGAAGACGAAGCCGTGCGCGCGATCGTGTGCAAGCGCGATGCTCCTCAGCAGCTCCGCCGGATACAGTCGAAACCCGGACTGCGAATCGGCGATGGGATGCCCGGCGGCCCAGGCGATCCAGAAATCGGCGACACGGTTTGCGCGCCGACGCGACTTCGGCGCGTCCTCCGCGGCGAGCACCCGGGCGGCGATCACGATATGCCGCCGATGGTGATGCGCCGCCTCGACCAGAAGTGGAATGTCTTCGGGTCGGTGCTGGCAATCCGCGTCGAGCGTGATGACCGCTTCCGCGCCGTGTGCGAGCGCATGTTCGAAGCCACGCACCAGTGACGCCGCCTTGCCGCAGTTGGACGCGTTGCGCAGGACGACCACCGCGACCCCGGCCAGCGCGTCGCTGGTGGCGTCCGCCGAGCCGTCGTCGACGATGATCACCCGAGGCAGCACGCAGAGCGCGCGCACGGCGACATCGCGGATTGTCGCCGCCTCGTTGTACGCCGGGATCACCACCCAGACGCCGTCGTATGCCACGCTCACCCGAAGCCCCCATTCACGCCGATCAGCTGCCCGGTAACATATCCCGCGCGATCCGAAACCAGAAAACCGACGAGCGCGGCGACATCTTCCGGAGTCCCTGCGCGCTCGGCGGGAACGAGCGCGCGAATGCGCTCGGCGTCGAACGAGCGCTCGATGACGGGCGAGGCGATGATGCCCGGCGCGACTGTGTTGACCGTGACGCCGCGCTTGGCAACCTCGAGCGCAAGCGCCCTGGTCGCGCCGTGCAGCCCCGCCTTCGCCGCCGCGTAGTTGGTCTGACCGCGGTTGCCGATGCTCGCGGCGACCGATGAAATATTGACGATGCGGCCCCAGCGCGTGCGCAGCATCGGCAGCAGGAGCGGCTGTGTCGCCCGGTAGAACCCGTTGAGCGACACGTCGATCACACTCAGCCACTGCGCTTCGCTCATGCCCGCCAGCGGCGCATCGTCGATGATGCCGGCGTTGTTCACCAGCACCTGGACCGGTCCGGCTTCGAGCACGCGAACGAGTGCCGCCGAAGTCGCGTCGCCGTCACGAAGGTCGAACTGCACCGCCTCCGCGGAGCCCACCTTCACCGCGAGCTCGCGCGCCAGCGCGGTGGCGGCGTCCGACCGGGTATTGGCGTGCACGATGACGTGCATTCCCTGCGCTGCCAGGTCGCGGCAGATGGCCATCCCGATCGCCCCGCTCCCACCAGTGACGAGCGCACGCTTCAGCATGGCGTCGTCTCCACCCGCAACAGTGTGTGCCGCAGGTAAGGCAGCGTGACCTCGCGGCGCTCGGGCGAAGCGAGGGCGTGCAGCAGCGCGAGTCCGCGCCCGGTCGGACTGCCGTCGACGATCGGCACCGACGCGGACGGCGTAGCGGAGGCGGCACCCCCCGCGAGGTCGCTGGCGAGCTCGAGCTTGAGCTCGGCCAAGCCGGCAGCCGTGCCCACCGGCGCCAGCACGAGCGCAATGGCGCAGGTCGCCATGACCGGATACTGGCGATGCAGCGGCGCGCAGTAAGGCGGGTCGCACGAAATAAAAAGCACGGGATCGCCCTCGGCTGCGACTTGCACGGCAGTCTCGAGAAGTCCCGCCGCGAATGATCCTTGGAAGCACGCGAGAGCAGTCGACGGCGCACGGCACTGCGTCGCAATCGCCCAGTAACCCATCGGCGCATTGTGCACCGAGTTATGGAACTTGGTGGGCGAGACGTCGCGCTCGGCACGCGCGAGCGCTTCGCAGATCTGATGGCTGATCTCGCTGGCGCCGGTGACCGAAGCCAGCACCGTCTTGACTGCCGCATACGGCAGACGGGCGCCGTCGAGCGCCTGCTGCGCGACGTGCATCGCGTAGCGCGTCGTCTCGCTCGCGCGACGGCGCTCGTTGGGCGGCAGGAGGTCGACGCTAGGTTTGCCCGTCGCTCCCGCGTTCCATGGCAACACCGCCCGCAACACCGCCGCGGTCTGAGTCCAGCCGTCGAGCCCCGGAGCCAGAACGCCCGCCCCGGTCACGACGGCGCGGATCAAGCCAGCGCTCCTGAAGATCGCCCAAAGACCAGGCTGCAGTTGCTGCCCCCGAAGCCGAAGGAGTTCGACACCACGACGCGCAAGTCTGCGAACGCGTTGTCCTGCAGCAAGGCGCTGCGGCAAGCAGGATCGATCCGCTGCGTATTGAGCGTACCCGGCATGAAGCCTCGCTCCAGCGCAAGCAAGGATATCGATGCCTCGATGCCGCCCGCTGCGCCCAGCGTATGTCCGGTCCAGCCCTTCGTGCCGCTGCACGGCACGGCATTGCCGAACAGCTCATAGACCGCGCGGTCTTCGGCGGCGTCGTTGGCTGGACTCGCCGTGCCGTGCAGGTTGATGTAGTCGACGCTGGCGGGAGAAAGACCCGCGCGCCCGAGCCCCGCCTCCATGGCCTGCTTCGCCCCCAGCCCTTCGGGATGCGGTGACGACATGTGGTAGGCGTCGCTCGACTCGCCGTAGCCCAGCAGTGCAACACTGCCTGCCGAGTCGCGCTCGAGCAGCGCGAACGCCGCGCCCTCGGCCAGGGAAATGCCGTCGCGCTGCGCGTCGAACGGACGGCATGGTGTCCTGGAGGTGAGCTCGAGCGATCGAAACCCGTAGAGCGTAGTGCCGCAAAGGCTGTCGGCGCCGCCGACGACCGCGGCGTCGACCACTCCCGTCATGATCAGGCGCGCGGCGCTCGCGAACACCTTCGCGCTCGATGAGCACGCGGTAGACACGACATGGCAAGGACCGTCGAGATCGAGCACCCGCGACACGAAATCGCCGAGGGAGAAATTGTCCTGGGTCGTGGCGTAGTGGAAGTCCGCGGGCAGGTTACCGCTGTCGTCGCGCCGTCGCCAGGCATGCTCCGCCGCGAGAATGCCGGAAGTGCTGGTCCCCATGACGACGGCGATGCGGCGTGCGCCATAGCGCTCTCGCGCCGCGGCGACGGCGTCGCGGAATCCATCTTGGGCCAGGGCGAGCCAGGCGAGGCGCTGGTTGCGGCAATCGAACGCGGCCAGCGGCGCGGGCAGCGCAACCTCATCGACCCCCGTGACCACGCCCACCCAGGTGTCGATGGCGACGTCTTCGAACGTGCAGACTTCGAGCCCGGAGCGTCGCGAAAGCAGCGCGTCGCAGTTCGCGGCCTTGCCTGCGCCGAGGCAAGTCGTCAGCGTGTACGCGGTGATCGGCAGGGCTCGCATGGAGGATACGAAAAGTCGAGGCCGGCAGGGCCGGCGATTGAGGGCCAATTGGGCGTCGAAAACGCCTATGAAGATTGAGGCGCCGGTGAGCGGCGGCCCGACGACTAGCGTTCGGCGCCTGACCCGGCCGAATCGATTCTAGCAGGGACCGCCGATTGCGGAGCACGCGGAATGGCGAGGGCGGAAAAGACAAGGCTCAGCACCACGCCCAGCGCAACGACGCCGCCGATCGCGCGCAGAACGGGCGTGGCCGATACCGAGAGCAAGCCGAATGCGATGAACGTGGTCGCGCAGCAAAGCGTGAGCGTGAGCGCCGGGCTTTCAGATTCGACTGCGCCGTGATGGGCCCGGTCGAAAAACAGCGCGTAGTTCGAGCCGATGCCCACCACCAAGAGCAATGCGACAAGATGGAACAGCGACAGCGGCGCGACGCAGGCTACCAGCGCCGCGGTCACCAAGACCGCGGCTGCGAGCGGCAGGCCGATACGCAACGCGCGCTCGAGCGATGCGAGCTGCCAGGAAAGGAGCGCGAGAATGGCGAGCGCGCCCAGACCGGAGTAGAGCAGGATGCCGCCCCGGTAATGGGTGAGCAGCGCGTTGGACGTCGCCTTGAAGTCGAGCCAGAGGTAATGGGCGGGATCAAGATCGCGCGCATGCGCCTCGATTGCGCTCAGCGCGCTGATGCCCCGCAGCACGATCAACGCCGCCCAGCCCTCACCGTCGCGGACGATCAGCGCATCCGCCTTCAGCGCGAACGCGGTCCCGGTCAGCGCGTCGCGGGAAAGCGGCGGAGCAGTTCTCGCCTGCTCTACGGCGTCCAGAAAAGGGGTGAAGACGTCCGGCGCGAACGCCGTCTCGCGCAGTGCCGTCATCAGGTTGCTACGAAGCTCCTCCGGCGCCGGCAGCGCCCCTTGCCGGATACGCTGCGTGCGCGCGCTCGGGAGGTAGAAAGTGGGGGTGTCGAAACCGTCGATGATCCCTTCTGCGACCCAGGCGTCGAGCACCGGCGCGAGCGCTTCCGCCGCGTCGAGCGCCGCGTCCGCGGTGGCGCCGCGCGCCACCAGCACGCCACGCACGTCGGGTGCACCCAGATCAGCGCGCAGCCGCACGTCGCGGGCCTTCTCGGACTCGGAGATCGGGTTGAGCCGCGCGAGGTCCTGCTCCCACAGCCGGTCGTGCCGGAACGCCAGAAAGGCGCAGGCGATCAGCGCGGCAAGCACCACGGCCGTTCGTCCCGCCGGAAGTGCGCGCGCGAGCCGCGCGATGCGCACACCGTCTGTGGCGAAGGTCGGCAACGCGATGTGAAGCGGCGTCAATGCGGGCAGGACGAAGCGAGTCACCGCGTAGGCGGCGCTGAGACCGGCGACCGAGAACACGCCGAGTTGCGAGAGTCCGTCGAAGCCCGAGAAAAGCATCGCCGAGAAGCCGCAAATCGACGTCAGCGTCCCCAGGCGCAATGTGGGCCAAAGGCGCTCGAGCGCCATTGCACGCTGCGTCCGCTGCGGAGGAGTGAACGAGCCTGTGGCAGCGGCAAGCGCCGCGAAATAATAGATGCCGTAGTCGACCGCCTCCCCGATTATCGTCACGCCAAAACCTAGCGTGATGCCATGCACCTGTCCGAAGACGATTGCGACGGCGCCCACGCCGACCAGGGCGCCGCTGATCACGGGGAGCAGACCGAGCACGAGCACGCGCGGATTGCGGAAGGCGAGTAGTAGCAAAAGCGCCACCAGTACCGTCGCCAACAGACTCAAGCGGCGGGCGTCGCCCTGGATTCGAGCCCGGGATGCGACCGCATACACTCCGGGACCTGCGATTTCGATCGTCGCCGCGGCGGCACCGGTGTCGCGACGCGCTTCCGTCCACGCCCGCTCGACGATTGCGAGGGCCTGTCCTTGCGCCTCGGTATCGAACCCCCCGGCACGCGTCTGCGCGATGAGGAGAGCCTCGTCACCTCGCTGCGTGAACCAGACGCCGTGCCGCGAATGCGGCGCGTTTGCGCCTTCGAGCCGCTCTACCAGGTGCAGTATTTCGCCGCTGGGATCGGCCGGCAGTACCCGCTTGGCGACCAGGCTCAAGTTTGAGTTGAGCAGGTCCTCGTATCGCCGAAGCGATTGTCCGAGTGCCGCCACCGAGAAGTGCCCGGGAACGACGGCATCGCTCAGAACGTAACGGTGTTCGAACAGCCACGCGCGCTCGCCATCGATGGCCTGGGCTTCTCCGTTCTGCACGTAGCTGAAAGCATCCTGCGCGCGCAGTTTGGCCGCGAGCGCCCGGCTCGCGGCCGCGAGTTGCTCCTCGGAAGCGCCGGCCACTCCGATCAGCAGCAAGCGCGAGGACACGCCATCGCGCAGCTGATCGATCAGCAATCGCTGCGCGGGTTCCGCCCGCCGCGGAAGGAAAGCCGACAGGTCGGCGGTATAGCGTGCGTGCCAGGCGACGAACCCGCACGCGACAAGCGCTGCGAGCCACAGCGCGAGGGCGATAGCGACGCCACGCGCGCCGGCGCGAGCGAGCATTAGCGCGCTCGTGTGTCGATGGTCATGGTGGTTCGGTCGCCCCCGGTTTCGAAGATGTCGATTTCTTCGATGCGTGCGTTGCGGCCGGTCAGCCGGATCGTCGCCACCAGCTCGCTCATGCGCCGCTCGCGCGGCACCAGCGTGAGTATCCAGCGGGATTCGCTGCCCTCGAGCCGGGTTTCATAAATCCGCGAGAGCGTGGCTGCATCGCCGGCAAGAGTGCTGCGCGTTGATTCGACCAGTGCCCCCAGCACCGGATGATCTCCGAGCGCCAGCACGCGCTTTTTGCCCTCCCGATCCAGCGTGATCCGGTCACGCTCGACCAGCAGCATCTCTTCCACCGGTTGCAGGGTGTGCTTTTCCAGCCGGTCGGGCGCGGTGTAGCGCAGAACACCGGACGATTCGAGCGGTTTCTTGAGGATGCTCATGGTCTTGCGTTCGGTGAAGCGCGCGTCGGCACTCCTGGTTTTCGCGAACGCCTGCATGAGCCACGAGAAGTCGAAGGTGTCCGCAGCACGGGCGAACGGAGCTCCGGCGAGGATCGCTCCGGCGCAGCTCATGGCCAGCAGCCAGCCACCCACGCGTTCACGTACGCGACGCCCAGAAATCATAGAAGTTGAACCAGTTGTAGGGCGCGCTCCGACAAAAGTATTCCAGACGCTGTGCGAACGCGCTCGCGGCGGCGGCCGGATCGGCGCAATCGCCCATGCGCTCGAAATACACATCGTAACTCGATCCGCCATGGTAGATGCCGAACATGAGCACGACGGGGATACGCAGGGCGTGCGCGAGCTGCCAAGGCCCGAGCGGGAACGACGCCGCCCCCCCCAGGAAGTCGCAGCGTTCCGTTTTGCTGCCGGGGAGCCAGCGGTCCGCGAGCACGCCGACGAAGTGACCGCGATCGATCGCGTCCTTCACTTCGAGCATCGACGTGGGGCCGCCCAGCGCAATGATGTCGGCCGCGAGTCGCGGATCGAGCGCGGAAAAGAGCGCCCGGAACTTGCGCGCGTTCTCTTCGTACATGGTCAGCCGCACCCGCACCTCGTGCTCGATTCCGATGGCGCGGAGTATCGCGAAGCTGCCGTAGTGTCCGCCCGCGAGCAGCGCCCCCCGGCCCGATTGCGCGAGCTCGCGTACGACCTCCTCGCCATGGACGCGAACGTCGAAGCGGTGGCCTTCGCCGGTCAGCAGGAACACGCGGTCGAGCAGCACGCACGCGAAGACGTGATAGTGACGAAAAACGTCCGCCCAGCCCGGCGGGCGATCCATCACGCGACCCAGGTAGAGGCGCGAAGCGCGCCGCGCCTTCACCGAGAACGCGACGAAGTAAGCGCAAATTGGATACAGCAAGGCGCGGCCTGCCCGACGCCCGAGCCGGCGCGCGATCCAGACGATGAGGGCGAGCGCGAGCGCGTTGCCGCGTTCGGTCTGCTCGAGCCACGGGCTTGTCGCCGGACGCGGGCGGCTGAGCGTGGAGGCCCGCAGCTTCATTCCCGGATTTGCGCCTTGCGGTCGAGCCGGGCGGCGAGCGCGAGCAGCGCCTCGCGCGGCAGCTTTCCGGTCGCATTGCGCGGCAGTAGCTCGACGCGGTAAAGCGGACGCGGCAGGAACACGGGGTCGACGCGCGAGCGCAGGGACTCGAGGAGCGACGCGGGGTCGAGTGTGGGCGCCACTACAAACGCGACCAGCCGGGTCGTGTTCGGCGCCTGCTCTTCGGGCATCAGAAAAACGGCGTCCTCGACTCCCGGCACGTTCAGAAGCTGCTGGTTGAGAAAGGCCAGCGAGGAGCGTTTGCCGGCAATGTTCACGACATCGGCCTTGCGTCCGAGCAGCTCGAAGTGTCGCTCGTCGATCAGGTGCAAGTCGTCGGATAGAGCAACGCGTCGATCGACGTGGCCGCCATACGCCAGGAAGGTGTCGCCCTGCGTGCTGATGCGCACGCCGTGCATCAGTTTCCACGCGGTCCCTTCCAGAGTGCGGCGCGATGCGATCTGGCCCGTTTCCGTGCAGCCGTAGATCTCCCGCACGGGCGCGCCGTAGCGTGCTTCTGCGGCGCGCGCCAGCTCGATGGCCAAAGGCGCGGTGGCCGAGACGATCAGCGCCATAGACGGCAGGTCGAGATCGACGTCGACCAGCGCACGCAGATGCAGCGGTGTCGTGACGAGGATCCGCGGCGCCGATGTGGCAGCAAGCGCGGCCGCGATGTCCGCCGGGTAGAACGGGCGTTGGCCGTGAAAGGAGTAGCCCCCTTGCCAGGCGAGCAGGAGCGCCGACTCGAGGCCGTACATGTGTTGTGGCGGAACCGTGCCCAGGATAGTCGCGCCAGCGAGCGAGCGCAGCGCGAGCGCGTCGCGCTCGGCTCGGGCACTCGCCACCAGCGACCCCCAGGTCTTAGCGTGGGGCTCGGGTTCGCCGGTCGTGCCCGATGTGAACACCAGCGCGGCGACATGCGTGGCTGGAATCGCCACTATCGCATCGAGGGGCTCGGCCGTTGCACCCGCGCATGCCGCGACCACTACCGAGAACGGCAGATCGGGTTCGGGATCGTCCACGATCGCGACCGTGTCCGCATAGCGCTGCGACAGGCGCGTCAGCACTTCCGGCGCCCGGGAAGCGGGGAGCAGGCTCGTCTGCCGCCGCACCAGCGCCGCCGCGAGTGCGACCGAAAACGCGTACGTGCTCCGGCACAGGTTCAGCGCGTATGAGGCGGGCGGCAGCCGTTCGGACAAGGCGTGCACGTCGGCCATCCATTGCGCGAGGCTTACCGCGCCGGCGGCGGTCCAGGCAAAGGTATCGCCCGGAGCGTGACCGGAGGTCAGTGGCAGGAACTCGACCTCAGCGCGATCCGCCGCCATTCGAACCGAATAGCGCTGCCGAGGCCGAGGCGAAGCGGGCGATGGCCGTCAGGGGGGACGTATGGCTGCGATCGCGAAAACGGCGCAGACGATACGCGTACTCCCCGGCGAAGAGGATCATCGCGAGCGGAAAGTTGGCCACGTTGGCGAACCACGACCACGCCTGTTGCGAAGCGAAGCTGGCGAGCGCCAGCGAGACGCTCGCGCTCGCCAGGAAGAACGCACACCAGATCGCGGTGAGCGTGCGGGTATAGCGCGCGGTCGGGTCGTCCATGCTGCCATCGTGTTCGAGCCGCGCGATGCGGGTGATCAGCGGTTCATGGCGCGAGTCGAGCGTGTGTCCGAACAGCCATGCTAGCAGCAGGTTGATCGCCACCGAGGGAACGTAGAACGGCAGGCGCGCGGTCGCCGCCAGGGCGACGAGTGCGACGCCGGCGATGATCCAGAGCAGAGCGAGCGGCGCCCGGCTGTGCAACCGTAACGCCCAGCCGGCGCAGGCCAGGGCGACCAGTACGGCTTCGATCAGGACCACCCAGTGCGCGTAGCCCACGCCAAACAGGAGGTGTGCGGCGATCGAGGTCGATAGTGCGCCCGCTACCGCTGCAAGCGCTCGGCGCGGCGTGACGGGAACGGACGCCGCCATCCGCTATTGGGTGCGATGGGCTTGCACGTGCGCGTTCAGGCTCGCCAGGGAGCTGAAGATGCGGACGTTGTCGTCGTCCCCCGAACGCAGCTGGAATCCATACTTCTTGGAAATTTCGAGCGCGATTTCGAGTATGTCGACGGAGTCGAGGCCAAGGCCTTCCGCGTACAACAGCGCGTCGGGGTCGATTTCGGCGAGAGTCGTCTCGAGATTCAGCGACGTCACGATGAGCTCGGCAAGCTCGGTCTCTTGTTCGGACATTGGGCGCATGGAGATCCAGGCTTGCGGAGGCGCAGGGTTCGGAGGCCAGTCCAGACTGGCTCCGGCGTCGGCATTTTAGCCGCTCACCCTGCGCGAGGCAAGGCGCGCTGTCGCGACAGCGCGCTGTCGAACAGCGCCCGAGCGACCGGAATACGCAGGGAGGCATCCGTAAAGTAAGCCAACCCCATTTCGTCCAAAAGAGTCTGTCGGATTTGCGAAAAACCTCCCGCTCTATGGCGCGCATATCGTCCACTCGGCCAGTTCAGCAAGCGTTTTATCGGCTTACTGTAAACGCGCGAAACGGCCAATTTTTTGGGCAAGATGCGGCTCAAAGCAGCGATATCCAACAAGCTCCTAGCTGCGGATTTCCCCAGTCCCGAACACCACCCACTTGCGGCTGGTAAGGCCCTCGAGGCCGACCGGGCCGCGGGCGTGGAGCTTGTTGGTCGAGATGCCGATCTCGGCACCGAGGCCGTACTCGAAGCCGTCGGCGAAGCGGGTCGAGGCGTTCACGATGACCGAGCTCGAGTCGACCTCGCGCAGGAATCGCATGGCGTTCGCGTGATCGCTGGTCACGATGGCATCGGTGTGCTGCGAGCCGTAGCGGGCGATGTGATCCATCGCGGCGTCGAGGCCGTCGACCACGCGTACCGCCAGGATCGGCGCAAGGTACTCGGTGTACCAATCGTCCTCGGTCGCGGCATGCATCTCCGGCACCAATTCCCTTGAGCGGTCGTCGCCGCGCAGCTCGACGCCCTTTTCGAGGTAGATGCGGGCAAGCGGTGGCAGGACGCGGGCGGCGATCGCCGCATGGACGAGCAGCGTTTCCATGGTGTTGCAGGGTGAATAGCGCTGGGTCTTGGCGTTATCGGCGATGCGTATTGCCATGTCCGGATCGGCACTTGCGTCGATGAAAACGTGACAGACGCCGTCGAGGTGCTTCAGCACCGGCACCTTGGCCTCACGCGCGACGCGCTCGATGAGCCCCTTGCCGCCACGCGGGATGATCACGTCTACGTATTTTTCCATCGCGACCAGATGCCCGACCGCCGCCCGGTCGGTGGTGGCGATGAGTTGCACCGCACTCTCCGGCAGCCCGGCGCTGCGCAGGCCCGCGTGCACGCACGCCGCGATCGCGTGATTGCTGCGCAGCGCTTCGGAGCCGCCACGCAGGATCGTGGCATTGCCAGACTTGAGGCACAGGCCCGCTGCATCCGCCGTCACGTTCGGCCGCGACTCGTAGATGATACCGACCACGCCGAGGGGCACACGCATCAGGCCGACCTGGATGCCCGAGGGGCGATGGCGCAACTCGCTGATCTCGCCGACCGGATCGGGCAGGGCGGCAATCTCCTCCAGGCCCTGTGCCATGGCGGCAATGGCCCTGGCATCGAGCCGTAGGCGATCCACGAACGCGGCATCGTGGCCCGCAGCTTCTGCAGCTTGCACGTCCTCGGTGTTGGCCGCGATCAACTTCGCGGCGTCCCCACGAATGGCCGCGGCGGTGGCGCCTAGGGCGGCGTTTTTGCGGGCCGTGCTCGCACGGGCAAGTTCGCGCCCCGCGCCCCGCGCGGCCTCGCCCACCCCTTCCAGGTACGCCACGATGTCGACGGGCTGGTTCATGGGCTATTTTACCGTTTGCTGGACGCGGCGAGCGCCGGCTCGACCAATGCCAGGCCGTTTAGGCGCCGGCGGTGCGCACCGTGCGCACGCCGTCCCGATGACCGACCAGGATGACATCGGCGCCCCGCCGGGCGAACAGACCCACAGTCACGACACCGGTGAGCTGGTTGATCCGGGTTTCCATCGCCGCCGGGTCGTCGATGGTGAGGCCGTGGACGTCGAGGATGACGTTGCCGTTGTCGGTGGTGAGGCCCATCCGCCACTCCGGGTGTCCCCCGAGCAGCACCAGTTGCCGCGCCACATAGCTGCGCGCCATCGGGATCACCTCGACCGGGAGCGGAAATGCGCCCAGTCGGTCGACCACCTTCGACGCATCGACGATGCACACGAACGTGCGCGCGACCGCCGCGACGATCTTTTCACGGGTGAGGGCGCCGCCGCCACCCTTGATCATCGCCCCTTGCGGCGTCACCTCGTCGGCGCCGTCGACATAGACCGGCAGCTCGGCCACGTTGTTGAGCTCCTCGACGATGATTCCGTGGGACTGGAGGCGCTCCGCGGTCTTCACCGAGCTCGCCACGGCGCCGCGCAACCGCGACTTGATCGTCGCCAGTTCGTCGATGAAAAAGTTGGCGGTGGAGCCAGTGCCCACGCCGATGATCGCGTCGTACTCGACGTGCTTCAGGGCTTCGCGGGCGACGGCGCGTTTGAGGGTGTCTTGGTCGGAGGTCATGGCGACGGGTGTGAACTGAGTTGGGCAGAGCGGCCACACAGTATCCCACTCCCGGCGTGGACCGCCGGCCGCGCCCGGCGCGCCGCACGGCCTGTTCCGCTCTGCGCCCACCGGTCCCCGGCGTCACGTATGCTGCGCATTGCGGGCGGGTGCGCCATGCGCATCGACACCCTTCCGTCGCCGCAGGCCAACCTCACCGGAGATCCGCCTTGCTCAAGACCTGTGTCACGTTGTGGGCGTTGTCCACGTTAATCGGGTGCACCAGCATGTCCCTTCCAGCACCATCCGACCGATCGTCCGCTTCCGACCGCACCGCCGTCGTCGCCGAGCGGGTCAGGCAGCTTAGTCGCGCCGTGCAGTGGCGCCGCGTTGCGGCGATCCCGGTGAACTTCAATTCCCATCACCCGCAGGGTATGGTGAAGATCGGGGAGCATTTCTTCGTGTCCTCGGTGGAGATCCTCACCCCGACCAAGCGCTTCGCCCAGCTGCAGGACGGTTACGACCGGGACACCGGGGCAGGCCAGGGTCACCTGTTCAAGCTCGACGCCAACGGCAACCTGCTGGCCGACCTGCCGCTTGGCGAGGGCACCGTCTACCACCCCGGCGGCATCGATTACGACGGGCGCCACATCTGGGTGCCGGTGGCGGAGTACCGTCCCAACAGCCGCTCCATCATCTACCGGGTCGACCCGGCGACCATGAAAGCGGAGCTCGTCTTCCGCTACCCGGACCACGTCGGGGGCATCGTGCACGACACCGACGCTCGTGCACTGCACGGGGTCACCTGGGGTTCGCGGCGCTTCTATCGTTGGCCGCTCGACGGACAGGCACGGGTCACCAACGCCGACGTTGCACCGGAGAAACTGCGTCAGCCCAACCGCTCGCATTACATCGACTACCAGGATTGCAAGTATGTGGGCCGGCACGAGATGCTGTGCGGGGGGCTCAATAACTACCAGATGAAGAAGGACGGGCCGCGCTTCCCACTCGGCGGGCTCGAGGTGGTCGATCTCGCCACTGCGCAGGCGGTGTTCCAGGTGCCGGTCGAGCTGTGGACCGAGTCGGGCCTGCCCATGACCCAGAACCCCTTCTGGGTGGAGGCGACCGCTGGCGGCCTGCGCGCCTACTTCCTGCCGGAGGACGAGAAGTCCACGCTGTACGTCTACGAGGCCGACCTTAAGTAGACACTTCTGGGTGCGCCTGCACGCTGCGCCGCCCGGCTACTTCGGGCGCGGCTCGGCGGCAAGGAACGCCTACTCAAAGCCAAACGCGATGCGGTGTTCGCCCTGAAGTACGTTTCAAATGCGGCTGTGCCTTTCGGTGCGTCATGCGCCAATTGTCCGCAGACCGGCCGCCCTGGCCGCGACAGCCAGCGCCACGTCATGCGTGGCCATCACCATTTCGCCCGCGTTGTGCTCTTTCCAAAGCAACGCGCTTGCAAGGTGGATTGCATCCAGCGTTCCCAAGGTGGTCGGCAGCGGCTGGGCAGCACGGGTGAGCACCGCACGATTGACCTCGACCACATGCATGGCTTCCAGTAAGCGATAGGCGGCCTCGCGTCGAGCCGCAATGGCTTCGTCGGAAACCCCGACATTAAGCCGCCATCGATCCAACGTGCGCAGACACTCAACTTCGACCAGCGCGGACACGACGCCCGTTTCAATCTTCTTCCACTCGGAGAGCGCGTCACGTTGTCCGAGAATTCGGCGCAACAGGACGGAGGAGTCGACGTAGGCGATCACCGATGCAGCTGCCGCTCCTCGAGGAGAAGCTCGACGACGTCGCGATCGGCGGGAAGCGGAGGCGGAATGTGCACGCTGCGGAGCTTCGGCGCTCCGGGGATCGGTTCGCGGACCTGAAGGCCGCTGTGGCCTTCGCTCCAGGGTACGATTCGCGCGATTGGCGTATCGCGGTCGAGAATGGTCAGCGACCGGCCTGACCGTACCTTGCGCAGGTGCTCGCTCAGGCGATTCTTCAGGTCGGCGATGCGAACCGTAGACATGGCTAGATGATAGCCACTTCTAGGCATCATAGCAAGCTAGTCTGGCGCATCTGGTCTGGCTCACCAACATGATGGCGTAACGCTCCTGCGCGTAGATCGAGTCGACCTGTAACGAATTCGGCTTGCCAATTTTTATCGCCGAGCTGGGCGAGGCTCTGCGATTCCTCGTCGAGGAGGAGATTGATCACCGATGGTGACGCGAGGATGCGGAACTCGCACGCGTTGAACGGCTTGGCCTCGCGCAGGACGTCGTAGTAGAGGACGCGGACGCCTATTTCTTCCGCGGCGGCGGGAGGTCGGTGCACACCCCTTCGAAAGCCTCGGCGGCGAGGCCGACCGATTCGGACAGCGTCGGATGCGGATGGATGGTGCGGCCGATGTCCACGGCATC
>JBDSND010000021.1:0-20816 GCA_039915505.1 Casimicrobiaceae bacterium | reverse complement strand
GGCGATGATCACGCTCTGGGTGACGTTGAGCGCCGATAGCGACGTCTGGCTTTTCACCGCCGCCCGCTCCCACGTGTGCATGCTCTCGTCGTAACGCCGCGCCTCGAACTCCTCGTTGCCGAAGTACTTGACCGTCTCGTAGTTCAGCAGGCTGTCGATGGCACGGGTGTTGGCCCGCGAGTCCAGCTCGTTCATGGTGCGGCGGAAGTTGGTGCGCCATTCGGTGATGGCGATCGTCGCCACGATATAGAGCGCCAGTGCGACGAAGGTGATCGCGACGAACGTCCAGTCGTAGCGGGCGATCAGGATCGCGGCCACGAGACCGATCTCAATTAGCGTCGGCAGGATGGAAAACAAGGTGAAGCTGATCAGGCTTGAGATGCCGCGCGTGCCACGCTCGACGTCGCGGGTGAGTCCGCCCGTTTGCCGCGCGAGGTGAAAGCGCATGCTGAGGGCGTGCAGATGCCGGAACACCTGGAGGGCGATGTTGCGGACCGCGCGCTGGGTCACCTTGGCAAACAGGAACTCGCGCAGCTCGGTAAACGCCGTCGTCGACAGCCGCAGCAGACCGTAGGCCACCAGTAGCGCGAGCGGTATGGCCAGCGCCGCCGTGTTGCGGTCGAGCGAGTCGACGATCCCCTTCATCACCACCGGAACGCCGACGTTAGCGAGCTTGGCGGCGATGAGCGCCACGAGGGCCGCGATGACCCGCCCCTTGTAGGCCCAGAGGTAAGGCAGGAGCTTTTCCACCACGCGCCAGTCGCTCCGACCATCGTTGGCGGGCAGCGGCAGGGAGGAGCTCGAGTGGCGACGCATGAGGGCAGGAGATCGGGGCGATGCCGGGATTATCAACGGCGCCTGTCCTCGCGGGGCTCGGCTTCGGTCCGAGTAATGGTCGGGCCGGAGCCTTCGCGCGGTCGCCGCCGGCCACGGAACCACTCGTTGCCTCCGTAGCCAAGGATGCCCATGGCGAGGCGCACGAGGCCATACGCGGCCCAGTTCAGCGCCTTCAGATGGCGCGGCCGTGCCGCCCAGCGCTGCGGACCCACCGGTCGGGCACCCTCGTCGATCATGACCATGAGCGCGACGCGCAACTGTCCGGCAAAGTACGGGTCGCGGACGAACACGTTGGCCTCCCGCGCCATGAGCAAGCTATACGGGTCGATGTTCGACGAGCCCACCGTTGCAAGACGGCCGTCGACCACCGCGACCTTGGCATGCAGGAAGGAGCGATGGTATTCCTCGATGGCGACGCCTGCCTGCAGCAACTGGCCGTAGAGCGCGCGGGTGGCGTAGTGCAGCAACCGGAACTCGACCCGCGCCTGCAATAGGAGCGTCACGTCGACGCCGCGTCCCGCGGCCGCGATCAGCGCGCGACGGAAGGCGATGCCCGGAAAGAAGTACGACGTCGCGATCACGATCTCGCGCTTGGCGGTCCGGATCGCGGCGAGGTAGGACTGCTCGATGTCGCGGCGATGCCGCAGGTTGTCGCGGATTACGAAGCGCGCCGTCTGCGCGCCGGCCCGCTCGCCGCGCCGCGGCGGCGGGAACAACGGCACGGCCGTGACCCCAGTCTGCACGAGCTCGTTGATTGCCCACACCCGCTGCATGGTGCGCACCACGTGTGGCAGCAGCGGACCTTCGACCTGCACGGCAAAATCCATCCGTGGCGGCTTGTGTCCCGGGGTATTCATGTCGTCGATGATGTTGATGCCCCCGACGAAGGCCACCTTGGCATCGACGTGGCAAAGCTTGCGATGCAGGCGCCGCAGTCGGTGCGAGCGAAAGTGCCAGGGGCGTACCTCGGGCCGGTACTTGAGGAGCTGCACGCCGCCTCCGACCAGGTCACGCTCCAGACGCTTGGTGAGGTAATGCCGCGCGCCCCAGCCGTCCACCATCACCCGGACGAGCGCGCCACGTTGCGCCGCCCGGATCAGCGCGGCGGCGACGGGCCGCCCGGAATCGTCGTCGGCGAATATGTAGGACTCGAGCCACACTTCGCGCGCCGCGCCGTCGATCGCAGCCGTGAGCGCCGGGAAGAACTCGGTTCCGTTGCGCAGGAGCGTAATCCGATTCCCAGGCTGGTAGCGATTCATCCAGTCTCGAAGGTCGCCGCGAGGGCCGCATGGTCGGACATGCGGCGGGATGGAAAAGCGTAATGAACACGCGCGTCGACGATGCGTAATCCACGGGCATAGATGCGGTCGAGGCGGAACATCGGCATCATCGATGGGAACGTCCGGGCCGGACGGCCGCTCACCTCCTGGAAAACCTCGCCGACCCCGATCTCGTCCATCAGCATGCGATTGGCCTTGTGCCGCCAGTCGTTGAAGTCGCCGGCGATGATGAGCGGCTCCCCCTGCGGTACGGTGGCGCGGATGCGCTCGCACATCGCCCGGAGCTGCCACTGGCGGCCCCGCTCGAACAGCCCCAGGTGCACGTTGATGCAGTGGAGCTTTGGCTGGCCGTCGCCCAGCTCGATCTCGCAATGGAGCATGCCCCGGCTCTCGAAGGCATGGGCCGAGATGTCCTGGTTCTCGAACCCCAGCACCCGGAATCGCGACAGCAGGGCATTGCCGTGGTGCCCATTCGGGGTGATGCAGTTCTTGCCGTAGCAGACCTCCCGCCAGCGCTCGCCGGCAATGAACTCGTGCTGCGGCTTGACTGGCCAGTTGACGTAGCGGCCGGCATGGCGATCGTGCACCCCGACCACTTCCTGCAGGAAGAGGATATCGGCAGGCAGGCCGTGCAGACGCTCGCGCAGCTCGTGGATCACCATGCGGCGCGCGAGATGGGAAAACCCCTTGTGGATGTTGTACGTAGCGATCGAGAAGCGCATCTAGGCAATCGGTAGGAATTCGGCGGGCGCTGCCGACCGGACGCGGCGCAAGACGGCGCCGTTCGCTGGTGCGCTCAAGGGTAGAGTCCCCGAAGCTCGCGCGCTTCCAGCACCCGCTTGCAGGCGACGATGAAGGTGGCGGTCCGCAACGACACCTGCTCGCGTTGCGCGGTGTCCCAGATGGCCTGGAAGGCGTCTTCCATGATGCGGTCCAGTCGCCGGTTGATCTCTTCCTCTGACCAGAAATAACTCGAAAAGTCCTGCACCCATTCGAAGTAGCTCACGGTGACGCCGCCGGCATTGGCGAGAACGTCCGGCACCACGAGGATGCCACGCTCGCCCAGGATGTCGTCGGCCTCGGGCGTCGTCGGGCCATTCGCGCCTTCGAGCAGGACCCGGGTCTTGATGCGCGCCGCGTTGACCGACGTGATCTGGTTCTCGAGCGCGGCGGGGATAAGGAAGTCCGAAGGCATGTCCCAGAACGCGTCGTCTTCGATCACCTCGCCATCGTCGAATTCGGTGATGGGGCGCCCGGCCGCCTGCAAGGCGACCAGGTTGTGGATATCGAGGCCATGCGCATTGTGCACCGTGCCGCTGACATCCTGGATCGTCGTCACCCGGGCACCGCCGTCATGGAAAGCCCGGGCAGCCGCATTGCCGACATTCCCGAACCCCTGCACGCACACCCGCGAGCCGCTGATACTGAACCCCACCTTCTGCGCAGCGGCGCGGCCGACCACAAAGACGCCGCGGCCGGTTGCATCGCGCCGGCCGAGGCTGCCACCGAGAGCGATGGGCTTGCCGGTGACTACCCCGGTCGACGTCCGCCCCTGGTTCATGGAATAGGTATCCATCATCCACGCCATGATCCGATCGTTGGTGTTGACGTCGGGCGCGGGGATATCCTTATCGGGCCCGATGAGTATGCCGATCTCGCTCGTGTAGCGACGCGTGATGCGCTCAAGCTCGGCTAACGAGAGGCCGCGTGGATCGCAGCGCACGCCGCCCTTTGCGCCGCCGAAGGGAACGCCGATCGCGGCGTTCTTGACAGTCATCCAGGCGGAGAGGGCCATGACTTCCGACAGGGTCACGTCCTGGTGGAAGCGGACCCCACCCTTGCCGGGACCACGCGAGGTGTTGTGCTGAACGCGATAGCCCTCGTAGTGCACGACCCGGCCGTCGTCCATCTTGATCGGAACGTCCACGATGAGAATGCGCTTGGGACGCTTCAACGATTCGACCCAGTAGGCGAGCCCGCCGAGATACGGGGTCACTCGCTCCACCTGCTGCAGGAAGATCCCCCACGGACCGATGTGATCGGGCGACAGGTACGAGGGAACACGGTGCAGCATCTCGGGGGCAACCATTGCAACCTCCGTGGGGACGCGTCCGCTCAATCGCCGGGGACAGGGTCCACGAACGCGTAGGCCAGGACTGCGCAAGGCGCGATGGTACGCCTACGCCCGGCCGTCGCGGCTACGATGCTGCAGATCGACGATGGGCGCGTCGGCCAGCGTTAAGCGCACGCTGCATGGGGGTGCTAGGCAACAACTCCATACGTTGCCTCTATACCGCGAGCGACCGCGAACATCGACCGTCGATCAGTGGCCCCAACGCGCACGGCGAACGTCAGCGGGGCGACGCGAGCGGGTGGCAGTCGGCGCCGGCAGTGGCGCTAAAATGGCGGTTGGGCCAAAAAAAGCGCGGCCTGCGCCGCGCCCTCATTGACGTCGCTTCCTTCACGCTGCTAGTAGCGTTCCCACCGCTGATCCCGCCCGCCGTAGCGCCGACCGTCCCTGTATTCATAGCGATTGTCGTCACGATAGCGTTCGACCGCCCCACGCGCGTACGGATCGGGATTGCTAGTGCGGTTCTCGTAGCCGTAGCCGTAGTGCTGCACTTCGCGCACCGACGAAACCCGATCGTTGAGGCCCATGGCACCCAGCGATGGGTAGTCGCCTTGACGCAGCATCACGCATCGCCCTTCGAAGCGCGCATCCGTGCAGACTTCCCAGGAACCGCCCCGGACGCTCACTGAGGATGCGCGATCGTTGAAGCCCCACCGCTCGAAGTTCCACACGTTGCGATCCGTGGTGAACGAGGGGCCGTGGAAACCGTCGTGCTCGAAGAACGTCACCTGTCCGATTGCATGGCTGGCAGCCAGCATGCCGACGGCCAGCAGTAGATTGCGCAACATCACGTTCATGTTGATGGCTCCTTGTCCCGAGAATGCGCCTTGCGGCGCACCAGCAGGTGGGTAATCCTAGGACAAGCGCAACGTCTTGGCGGTCGGACGAGGGAGGAACTCCATGTGCGAGCCGGCCTACAGGACGAGCTGCGAAAAAGGCGGGGTTTTGTCAGCCAACGCGGCTGTACCACGCCAGTGAAAGAGCGGTGGCAAGCACCACGAACAACGCCGCCACGGCAGTGGCGATGGCGGTGACCTCTGTCTCCTTCTTCTCGAACACAAACCGGCTGTTGAGCTTCTCGTACACCTTGGTCAGATCGGCCGCCGTCCCGGCGTAATAGAATTCGCCGCGGGTGATCTCGGCGATCCCGCGCAGTGTCTCCTCGTCGAATCGCATATAGATGGACATGCCTTCGTAGCCTGCCATCCCGCCTGCCGCGGTACCAAAGCCCACGGCGTAAACCCGCACGCCCCGGTCCGCAGCCAGCCGGGCAGCATCGAGGGGATCGGGGCCGATCGTGCGACGACCGTCGGTCAGCAGAATGACCGCTGCCGAAGGATACGATCCTGGCGGCACCGGCGCGACCTGCTGCTTTTCCTTGGCGGGTTCATCGAGGGAGCCGCTGCGTTGCCGGTCGCGCGAGATGCCCCCACCGCCGGCGAACGAGCCCACCTCGATTCCCTGGTCGGGGAACAACGTGGCGAGCGAGACGATGATCGCGCTGCCGATCGCGGTATGGCGCTGCACGTCAAGGCGATCGATCGCGGCCACCAGCTCCTCGCGGTTCTTGGTCGGCGCCTGCACGACCGACGCCGTGCCCGCGAATGCGACGATCCCGATCAGCACGTCCTTGGGCTGGTCCTGAACGAATGCCTTCGCGGCGGCTTGGGCCGCGACCAGCCGATTGGGCTCGACGTCGGTCGCACGCATGCTGAGCGACACGTCGATGGCCATGACGATCGTGCGCTGTTCGGAGGGCAAGGTCACCATCGCGGTCGGACGCGCGCTGGCAATGATGATCGCGGCGAGGCCGATCAGGAAAAGCAGCGGAGGTACGTGCCGGCGGAACCGCTGCCGCGGGCCCATCGCCGCGCGGACCAGGCTCACGCTGGCGTATCGCACGCCGGCGCGCTTGCGGCGCATCAGCCACACGTAAGTGGCAACTAGCCCGGGAACGGCAAGCAGGAACCAGAGGACGTGCGGCCAGAGAAAGGTCATGTCCAGGAGCGCGCACGCGCGCCGCTTGGGTGGGCGCTTGGTCGAGCCGGACGGCGCCGCGGCGCCACGCGCCGATCCATCGAATATACACGCGAAGGGTAGCAAGTGGCGCCCGGCTCGACGAACCCCGGGTACGCCGGAATCTGCCACCGTCTACGCTCGTCGGCGGTCAGGGTTGCACATACGATCCGCAGACCAGCCACGAGCGTGAACGTAGTCCGCCCACCAGAATGTCCTCGTGCTCATGTCGACGAGCACAACCCAAGTATCCCGGCCGCCGGCCAGCCCTTCTGCATCGTCGCAGCGGCTAATCCTGGTCCGAGCCAGGCGACGCGTCAATTTGGACTGCCCGATCGCGCAGACGCGGACGCAGGGCGGCTAGTCCTGGGTCCGAGGCCGGCGACGCTCCACCCACGTTCGCCCGTGCTCCTCCCCACCCCCCCCGGCTGGGGGGCGCAGTCGGGTGTCGGCGTCAGACGAAACCCCAAGGGCCGTCACGAGCCTAGGCGACCCGCGGAAGCGGCCCACCCCGGCACAGCATGGAGGCGCAACGTGAACAGCCGGGAAAGGCGATCGGATCCCGGGCAGTCAAAAACACGCAACACCCGGACGCGTAATTCCTCCGCGCGTGCGGTAGGGGATCAGTCGCGCCAGCGCGGCCGTTCGCGGTACGGATAGCGCATGCCGATCCGGCGCGCCGACGAGACGCGATCGACCAACACGGGGGGCAACTCGGCGTACTCGCCCGGTCCGAAGGTACGGCATTCCCCCTCCAGGTCCGGACCGCTGCACAGCAGCCAGTAGCCGCGATCGACGCGTAGCGACGATGCACGCTCGTCGAATGCCAGGCGCGCAAAATCGCGGACGATTGGCTCATCGATGGTGATCGAGCGCCCACGCAGTCCCGGCCGGCCGAACAGCACCATGCTCGGGTGATCGGCGCCGGTGGAAGGTGCCGAGCCCTCGAATGGTCGCAACGACGACACCCGATTCTTGATCCCCATCGAGATCAATGTCGGATAGCGGCCGGGATTAAGCGTCACGCATTCGCCGCGAAACTCCGCGTCCGTGCAGACCTGCCACGTCCCATCGCCCACGACGACCGATGCGGCCTTGTCGTTGAAGCCGTAGCGCTGGAAATCACGAATGGCATCGTACGTCGAGAACGTTCGACCACGGAAATCGGGCCCCTCGTAGAAGGTGATCTGGCCCATGGCTGAACCGGCCGCCAGGAGCGCGAGAAGAAGCACCACCGCGGTGGAATGAATGCGCATTGCAGTACCCTCCGAAAACGTTTCAGTTGCTGGACGTCGTCCCGCATGCGATAGCATTGCGGCCCGAACACCGTGCCGGTCCAAACGGCCGCTACGGTGCGAATAGACGGGTGGCTCGAACGTCCGCTTGGCCAACGGCCGGTTGAGTTCGAAGGCCGGTTGGGCTCGACGGCCGGTTGGGCTCGAAGGCCGGTTGGGCTCGACGGCCGGTTGGACTCGAAGGCCAGTTGGGTTCGAAGGCCAGTACGACTCAAATGGCCGGTACAACTACACGCTCGACTATAGAGCAAACCACGCGGCGCTCGTGTAGGCATCCACGCCGTTCGGGGCAGGGATCCGGCCGACGCCGAAGCACCGGCACCGCTCAGGACAGCCCAGTTACCGGTAGCGTCGCCCCATGCACGGCGCGCGCTGCGTCGGACGTCAGGAAGACGATGACCTCGGCAAGATCCGCAGCATCCACCCAGCGGCTCGGATCGGCATCGGGCATGGCGGCCCGGTTCTCGGGGGTGTCGATCACGCTCGGCAGTACGCAATTGACGTTGATGTTGCGCTCCCGCAGTTCCGCCGCCATCGCCTCGGTGAGCCGGATGACCGCGCTCTTGCTCGCGGTGTAGGCGCCCATGTGCGCCGTACCGCGCAAGCCCGAGGCCGCGGCGACATTCACGATCCTGCCCGCGCCCTGGGCCAACATGCCCGGCACGACGGCACGCGCCGCGTGCACCAGCGTGCGAACGTTCACGTCGAACAGCGCGTCGAGCGTGGCGTCGGTCGTTTCGTGCACGGCCTCGCCCATGCGAAAACCGCCAGCGAGATTGCAGAGCACGTCGACCCGACCCAGTTTGCGCACGACGGCAGCAACGGCATCCTCCGTCGCCTGCGCGTCAAGAAGATCGACAGCAAGGCAGAGCCGATCGGCACTGTCGGTTCCGAACGCGCGCTCGAGCGCTGCCGCGTCGCGCGCCACGAGCACCAACCGTTCGCCGCGCCGGACGAACGCCGAGACCACCGCTTGGCCGAGGGTGCCCGTCGCGCCGGTGACAAGGACCGTGGAGGTCATGGCTACTGGCTCGCGGGCACGAATCCGATGGATGACGCGCACTGCGGATCATGCACGCCCGTGCCGCATGCGGCCTTACCGCGCGTAGGTCACCATCACGTCCCCGACCCCGTCAATATGGCCCTCTAGCTTGTCGCCCGGCTGCACCGGACCGACGCCCGCCGGCGTCCCGGTGAAGATGAGGTCACCTGGTTGCAGCGTCAGTAGGTCCGACAGGTAGGCGATCTGTTCCTGGACGTCCCAGATCTGTTGGACGATGTCCCCCTCCTGGCGCATCTTGCCGTTGACCTTGAGCGTGATTGCACCCTTGGCGGGGTGGCCAATCTCGCTCGCCGGACGCAGGGCCGAGCAGGGAGCGGACTGGTCGAAGCTCTTGCCCATTTCCCAGGGGCGGCCCATCTTCTTCGCCTCGCCCTGCAGGTCGCGCCGGGTCATGTCGATCCCCACGGCGTAACCCCACACGTGCTCGAGCGCCTGGTCGGTCGAGATGTTCCTCCCACCGCTGCCGATCGCCACCACGAGCTCGATCTCGTGGTGCACGTCCTTCGATTTAACCGGAAAGGCGATGGTGGAATTGTTTTCGACGATCGAGTTCGGCGCCTTCATGAAAAAGAACGGCGGCTCGCGGTCGGGGTCGTGCCCCATCTCCCGGGCATGGTCGGCGTAGTTGCGCCCAACGCAGTAGATGCGCCCCACCGGAAAGCGCTGGTCGCTGCCGGCGACCGGCAATGACGGCCGCGGTCCGATATCGATCACAAAAGACGGGTTACGTTTCTCGGTCATGATCTCGCCGTGTTTGCGCGTGGAATTCATGATTATACGGCGTCACGATCGCGCGCTCTCCCTTAGGCGGCGCCGCAACGCGCGCTCGGCACGGTCCCAGAACCGTGCGAGGTACCCCCTTTCGCTCTGCGGCGTGTTCACGAAATCTGAACCCGCCGCCGAGGCCGCGCCGCACCCGGGTGAGCGGGGTCGGGCTCTTCGCGTCGCGTAGATCCGGGACAAGTCGGCGCACATCGAAAAGCTCGGCGACCGCGACTTCCTCGAAGTCGGCGTATACAAGTGAGGCAAACCGGCTCGCATGCTGGTGGTGACCGCGGCAACGGCGGGCCGCATTCGACCCACTTCGGCGGCGGGTCGGCGACGTGCTTTGACGCCTGGCGTCGCGGCCAGTAGGCTGGAAGCTTAGGACTTCGCGTCAGCAGCGGCGCGAAACCGGCCCTCCACCGCTCCCCGATACCCGTCGCCACGGTCCATGAGCTCCCCTGCCGCCCTGCCCCCTGCCGAACCCGTAGCCATCGACGAGCGTGCAGCCATGAACGGCCGCCGCATCGGCTTCGCGCGGCTGACGCGGCCGCGCCAAATGAACGCCCTCAATGTCGAGATGTGCGATCGCCTGCTCGTACAACTGCCGGCCTGGGCCTCAGACGAGTCGATCGCGTGCGTGGTGCTCGACGCCGAGGGAGATCGCGCGTTCTGCTCCGGCGGGGATGTGGTCACGATGATGCGGGCCGTGCTTGCAGGCGGGCCACGCCGCCATGCATGGGCGGACCGCCAGTTCGCGAGCGAGTACCGGCTGGTCGAGATGATGTTCGAGTATCCGAAACCGCTCTTGACCTGGGCTCACGGCATCACCATGGGCGCGGGGCTGGGCATGTCGGTCGCGGGGTCGCATCGCGTCGTGTCGCCGGGGGCGCGCTTGGCCATGCCGGAGACCCGCATCGGACTTTTCCCCGATGTTGCTGCCACATGGTTCCTCGATCGCATGCCCGCGGGTGTCGGGCCCTTCGTAGCTCTGACCGGCGCAGTCATGGGCGAGCACGATGCCCTGGAGGCGCGACTCGCCGATTGGTCGATCGACCTCGCCCAGCGCGACGAGGTCTATGCCAGCCTCGCTACGCTCGACTGGTGCGGTGACGCCCATGATGACGCCGCACGACTCGCGGCGGCCCTTGCGACGTACGCCACACCCGTGGAGCAGCTCGTGCCCGGCAATCTGCCGGAACGCCGTGCGGCCCTCGCGCGGATCGGTCAGGCGCGCACCGTTACCCAGTTCCTCGCGCTGGTCGCCCACGAGGCACGCACCGATCCGTGGATTGACGCGCAGGCGGCAAGCCTTGCGGCTGGATCGCCGACTTCGGTGCACGTGGGATTCGAACACTTTCGCCGCATGCGCGGGCGATCGCTGCGAGAGACCCTTGCGGCGGATCTCGCCCTCGCAAGGATGTTCACGCGGGGCCACGATTTTCCGGAAGGGGTGCGCGCTGCGTTGATCGACAAGGATCGGCAGCCGAAGTGGGCGTTTCGCAGCGTGGATGCCGTGCCACAAGCGGCCGTCGACGCTTACTTCAACGGGCGGACCTGAGCTGTTGCACCCATCCGCCGCGTCCCACCGCTCGTCGTTGCGGCAACGATCCGGGAACCGCGCGACGGGGGCGAACGCGCACGTCGATCGTCACGGCGCGACCACGACTGGCGAACGATGGCCTTTGCATCCGCAGGGTCCTGCCGCCCTGCTGCCGCAAGAGAACGACGTGCAGGGACGCACGTACGGCATGGCGTTCCGATCAGGCACGCCAAGCTTAAGGCTCGGCCGGCTCTCTAAACTCGGCGGCCGCAAGGTTCGGGCTTCAGGCTTGAGCTTAGGGCTCGGGCTTTTCCGCCGGCGGGGGCGTGTCGGGACTCTCCGGAGGCGCTGCCTCTCCGGTCTCGGCCTTGCGCTGACGCTTGGCCTCCTTCTTCTGCTTCTTCGCGAGGTCCCGCTGTCGCTTGGCAAACTCATAGTTCGGTTTCGGCAAGTCATCGCTCCCGGTAGGGTGGAAAGCTCTAGGGTAATCGAAAACGACTGGCTGCGTCGCCATGATGTCGCGGGACGCCTGCCATCGGCCCATGCGAGGCACACGGAAACGGCAGGCACCCGCGCGCGCGGTCGCAACGCCCGCGGATTGCCGGCCCGGCGACCAAAGGGCCGCTGCGCCGCCCCGAGATGATAGAGCAGTTCTCGAACGCTACGGCGCGATCGGATCGAGAAATGGCGTGTCGACGTCGCTGGCGTAAAAAATCACCAGCCGCAGCGGCGCGGTCTTGCTCCGGTTGTATCCGGTCATCTTGACGTGGGGTGGTTCCACGAACGCCTCACCGGCCTTGACGATGAGCGATGAGCGTCCTTCCATCTCGAGGGTGAAGGCGCCCTCCAAGATGTACACGGTCACCGGCGAGCGGTGGGTGTGAAACACAGTCTTGTCACCCGGCTTGAACTCGGCCGTCATGACCCGAACTTCCTGCCTGTCCCCTCGCGGCATGCCGGTCACGACCTCCTGCAACACGAGCTGCGGCCGCGCAGTGCCCTCCTGAGCCAGCGCAGGGAAGGCGCCGGCCATGCAGACCGCAACCACCAACTGGCGAATCGAATCCACGGTATCCCTTTCGAGTAATGTCCCGCACGCACGATATGGGTCGAAGGCGCGGGTCTCGCGCATCTTTGCGGGTTGACGCGCGCGAGTGGCGAGTGTGTTCGGCGATGTGGAAAGACGCGACGCATTCCAAGTAGGGCACCAGCCCGACCGGCCTCCGTTGGCGCACGGTGGCGGATCCCCGCGTTTGCGGGCACATCCGCCAGCAGGGTGCGTCGCCAAGGGAGCCGACGCGCCTGTTGGAGCCGACGCGCCTTGCGGGTTTGATCGAACAGGCGAATACTCGGGCATGACCTCAATGGACCTTACGGAACGGGGGCGTTGCGCGATCGAGCGACCACCTTGCGGCTTTTGCGCCAGGGTGACGGGACTCGCTGCGCGTGCATGTGGGGAGGACGACGGAACCGCCGTGCATACCCATCACGCTCGACATGATGGCTAGCGATCCGCTCACGATCGAGGTGCCGCGCGAGTTCCACCGTCGCATGGCGGCGATCATCGACGCCGTACAGGCGGGCATTTGGGAAGGCGGCGTCCACGATCTTCTCGGCTATGCCACGGACTACGCCTTCGGCCAGGAGCGGGGACTCCAGACACTCGTGCTGAAGACGAGGCGTCGATCCGCCTATGTCCGGCTGCATTGGGACGTGATCATGGGCGAAGTCCCCGCCGATCGCGAGCGGGTGGCGCAGGCCATCACCGCCGCGATCAACGAGCTGCGCTGAGCGCGACGGAGGCGGCATTCCTGTTGCAAGTGCAGTAGCCGGCAGGGCACGGGCCGGTCGCATGCCGAGGCGCACGGCGCGGTCGGGTATCCGCCGAATGACGTCGCACACCGGGTCCGCTCTGTCGAACACCGAGTCCGCTCCGTCGCCCACGCGCGCGCGTAGGAGTCAATCGCGCTCTCAGGCGCTCGCGCGCCCCGACTCGATGGCCTTCGCCAGGTCAGCCGCGGCCCCATTGTCCAAGGGTTTGGATCTCCTCGACCCGGTGCTGCGCGCGGAGGACCAACGGCTCGTCGGGCGCCGGCAGTGCCGTGTCGAACACCGAAGGCACCATGGCAAGGAGGCCTGCGCGCACGTCCGGATCGGCGCCAGCGCGATCCAGGAGGGCCCGATCCTTCCAGATGGCGCCGCCGGCAACGAGCCTCAGGTAGACCCGGCCGGTTTCCTGGTCCGCCACGTTGACATGGTCGAAGCGCTCGACGCACTGCTTCAGGAATCCGGTATTGCGCTCCGCCTCCAGCGACTCGTCCCCGACGTAGAGCCCTTCGGGTGACGTCGCTGCCGCATTCACCTTGCGATAACGCTCGACGTCGAGCAGGCGCTTGACGTCGAGCACATTCAACGTATCGTTGGTGCCGAATGCGACGGTGCGCGGCGGCTGGCCCTGGACAACGTTGTTGTCGAGGAATTCGAAATGGACGTTCTTGTCGTTGCGCTCGATCCAGGTGAAAAAAACGTGCGGCATCCCCGAGTAGGCTTCGACGGCGTGCGCAAGAGTATCGTCGACTGCCTTGTAGCGTCCGACCTCGAGGCCACGATTCCATGCCCGCTCCACCAGGGATGCCGGGGCTGTGATCATGAAGAATAGGTACACCGTCTGCCCGAATCGGGTGAGCAGATTGCTACCGGCCTCGTCGGAATCCGCCGCGAAGCTGTCGAAGCGAAACCGGTCGATCAACAGATGCGACATGTCGCCGCGCTCCGCCTTTCGAGCCATGTAGCGGTCGAGCTTCTGATCGATGACCTGCACCTCCTCGCCAGTGAACGCGCCGCCGTACTTGTACGCCGCGCCGAGGCTTGCGTAGTCCAGCAGTTGCTTGCGCCAGATGTCGGGACTGATGAGTGCGAAATCCGTCCAGTTGACGCCGATGTCGCCGGCAAGGGCTTTCTGCAGCGGGCGAAGGGTGCTCTTACCCGAAGCCGAGGCGCCCTTGGTGTTCATCACCACCGGGTGCTCCTGGCGGGGAAGCATCATGTATCCCTCGACGCGCGCCGCGTCGGCGACCAGCGGCTCGATCAACGCCCCGATCTCGTCGCTCGCGAAGCTGTTGCAGGCGAGATTGCCGGCGAGCGAGGCAATCAGATCGTCGCTCGCCCACGGCGCGCCATGGCGGGTCAGCAGCGCCGCGACCACGCGTGCCAGGGAGCGGTACGCCGCCCGTTCGACGGCACTGCCCGACGATCGGGCCTTGTGTTCCCAGTTCTGCAACAGCCGCAGCTCGCGTCCCCGCGCCGCGTCGGCCGGCTCCGGCACCGGATTCGGCCGCGCCCGGCGGATGAAGTCGAGCAGGCCGCGCCGTGCCGCAGGCAGCGCTGACGCAACGGCAGGCTCGGCATGCAGCGCACGAACCTCCGGTACGATTATCTCGCGGATCCGCTGCCGGCACGCGTCATAGAGCGCCTCGATCGCCACCATCTGCGGTGCAACGTGGCGCTCCAGGATGACCCTGGTGATGGCCCGGAAGTTGATGCCCAGGTCCTCGATCTTCGAGCCATCTGGCACCGCGATGTTCGCGGTGACCCGCACCAGGAGCTCGTGCAGGGCGAGCCGATGCGGCCTGAATACGGTGAGCTCGGCGAGCTCGAGCCCCGTGAGATCGCGGAGCTCAGCGGCCTCGGCGACGGAGGTGAATACATTCTCCGGCTTGAAGATGGTTGAGAGCTGAAGCAGCTCCTCCGGCACCTGGGAACGGATCCCCGGATTCCACGGACCGAATGTCTCGCCTTCCGCGTCGACTGGTCCGCTCATCCGTTCGCCCCTCGAGATTCCGACGCCGAAATCATACCGGGAGCGCAGCCGCGCGCCGGAACGATCGAGGCCCGGGTAGGGGCGGTGGTGCTGGCAGCCCGCGTCCTGCCGCCGTCAGCCTGGGCGGCCCGGCTCCCGCAGCTGGTGCATCGTGCCGATATCGGGCTGGTTTCCGGAAAGCCAGCCCTTCACCAGCTCGAACAACACCACGGGCTTCGGCTTGTCGACCTCCAGGAACTCGGCAGCGTGAATGTGCACGCCGATCAGCACCAGTCGCGGATCGTCCGGGGTTCCATGACGCGGATCGCCTTCGTCCGGAAACCACATTTTCCAGTCGGGCGCGTAGAGCTCGCCGATCTTCTGCCGGTCCTGCGAGCGCGTTGCGGTTCCCGAGACGGAGATCCACTCCCGCGAGCGCTCCCGATAATAAGTCAGGTTTACATGCGGATCGTGCTCGACGTCATGGAGCTTCGCCGTCCCCTCCGAGGTCACGAACCACAGGTCTGCCCCCTCGGCCTGCTTCTGGTTGGCCATGGCACGCGAGCGCAGGTGCCCATCATCCTGACGCGTGGTCATCATGGCGATCTCGATGTCTTCGATCATGGCGTAGAACTTTTCGAGCTCGGTTTTCATGGTGCGATCTGCTTGATTGGGATAGTGACCTTGACTTTTGGTACGGCGGGGAAGTTCAGCGCTGTGGCATGGACACACGCGCCCCTCGCCGCCGGAGGGGCGTGGGATGTGTCGCGGCGCATCCTGCGCAAGAGCGCCGATCGGTACCGCAAGGGCAGGAGCGCCATCGCCGACGTGATGCACGAACTGAGTCACAGGCGCCTGGCGGTAGGGAAATCGCGGGACCCGGAGCATAAACCATCGGGCACAGGACTGAAGAACAGCGACCGGCTGTAGAGATTCGGGTCCCTCCGGGCGGGACGGTGACACCGCGTCGCACCCTTGCTGGCGCTTCAGCGCAGGCTCGCCAGCACCCGGTCGACCATCGCCCCCGACTGGCCCAGATAGTTGACGGGGTCGCAGAGCCTCGTGAGCGCGGCGCGATCGAGGTGCTTGCTGATCTCGGGATCTTCGGCCAGGAGGTCGAGCAGCGGTCGCTGTTGCTTCACGGCCTCGCGGCAGATGTCGTAGACGCGGTCGTGCGCGTGTTCCCGGCCGATGTAGCGGCCGAGACCCATCATCACCGCCTCGCTCATCACCAGGCCATGCGTCATGTCGATGTTGCGGCGCATGGCCGCGGCATCGACTTCCAGGCCTTCGAGGATGAACCGCGATTGCTTGAGCGCTCCAGCCATCAGGCAGAACGCCTCGGGCAGTACGATCCATTCGATCTCCCACGGCCCCGTGCTCCTCTCGTGGTCGGCGACCATGGCGTCCATCAGCGCCGCGGCGTGCTGGCGCACCACCGAGATCGCCGCATGGATGTAGCACGACGAGATCGGGTTGCGCTTCTGCGGCATGGTGCTGCTCGAGCCGCGGCCGTGAGCGAACGGCTCGTAGACCTCGCCCACTTCGGTCTGCATCATCAGCTTGACGTCCATCGACAGCTTGCCGAGCGTGCCGCCGACCAGGCCGAGGAACGCGCCGACTTCAGCGACGTTGTCGCGGATCGTATGCCACGCGATCACCGGCTGGCCGAGCCGAAGCTCGGCGCACAGGCCTGCCTGGGTTTCCATGCCGCCCGTCTCCAATGACGCGAGCGTGCCCGCCGCGCCCGCGAACTCGCCGACCAGAACGCGGGGGCGGAGCTGCGTTAGGCGCTCGCGATGCCGCTCGATCGCCGACAGCAGGCCTGCCATCTTGTATCCGAAGGTTACCGGAATGGCCTGCTGCAGGTTGCTGCGCCCAATCATCGGCGTGTCGCGATGTTCCCGGGCGAGCTTCGCCATCGCCGCCGAGATCGCGGCGAGCTCGCGCGCGACGATGTCGAGGCCCTCGCGGATCTGCAACACGGTCGCGGTGTCGGTGATGTCCTGGGTGGTCGCACCCCAGTGGCAGTACTCGCCGAGCTTGTCGCGGCAGAGCGCGTTCAGTTGCGAAACAACGCCGAGGATCGGATAGCCGATGCGCTCGGTCTGCTGCCGCAACTTGTCCATGTCGATCTGCTCGAGATGGCAGTGGCTGACGATCTCGTCAGCCGCCTCCTGCGGGATCAGGCCGAGTCGGCCTTGCACCTTGGCCAGCGCCGCCTCGATGTCGAGATACTTCTGGGTCCGGTTCTCGTCGGACCAAACCTGACGCATCTCGTCACTGCTGAAGATGCCCTGGAAGATTTCGGAGTCGATGATGGTGGCAGGCATGGCGGTCCGGGTTCCAATGGGGTGATGGAAAATCGAAGAGTGCAAAAGGGGTTAGGCGCGATCGCGGCCGGTCAGCAGCCGGCGGGCAGCCTACTCTTCTCGAGCACCAGGCGCTCGAGCACCTTGGCGGCTTGCGGGTGTTTGGCGTCGGAGGTGACGCTCTCGGAGCGATGGGTCCATTCGAAGTGCGACGCCAGGCCGCGCACCCGCGCGTCGTAGCCACGCACGAAATCGCCGGTGCTAGCCGCTCGATCTTCATCAACCGCGCCCGAAGGCCGGCGAGCTGGCGGGGGCGAACGGCGCCGCCATGGCGTGTTCGAAGGTGACGAGGGTGATGCCCTTGAGGCATTGCATGATGTGTCGGTCCGTTGGTCAGCGCAGCGTCGCCACTGCATCCATGGTCAGCCAGCCTTCGTGGTCCTGCGCCCACAGCTTGATGGTCTTGCCATCGGGCGAAGGCTGGCCGTTGACCCGGAACGGATGCAGGTCGAGCGTCGGTCGCACCGCCTTGAAGCGGAAGGTCGCCACCTGCGCAGCCGGGGCCTCGCGCCGCAGCAAGTCCATCAGCAACGTGGCGATCAATGGTCCGTGCACGATGAGGCCCGGGTAGCCCTCGACCTCGGTAACGTAGCGGCGGTCGTAATGGATGCGATGGCCATTGAAGGTCAAGGCCGAATAGCGAAACAGCAGCACTTCATCGGTCACGATGTGGCGTTGCCAGGCAGCGCCCGTTTCCGCTTTCTGCGGCGGGGGCTCGACATCGCCAGGTCGCTTCGCCTCGCGGTAGACGATGTCGTGGAACTCCAGCAGCGCCGGGTCCGCATCGGCGGCCGCGCCATGGAGGCGCAACGCGTGCCGGACCTTGACGAACACCAGCTTGCCGGAGCGGCCTTCCTTGGTCGTGACGGCGTCGATCGTCGACCGGCGCTCGACGGCGTCACCGACCTTGATCGGCGCGCGAAACTCAAACTGACTACCGGCCCACATGCGCCGCGGCAACGGCACTGGTGGCAGGAAGCCCCCGCGCCTGGCGTGCCCGTCGGGACCGATCTCGCTTTGCCGGTGCATCGGCAGGAAGTACAGCCAATGCCACAGCGGCGGCAACGGCGTGCCCGCGGGCACGGGACTCGGAGGATGATCGAGGGTGGCGGTCAGGGCGACTACGGGGGTCGGGCCGATGGTATCGATCACCGTCTCGCTGCGGCCGATCCAGGCGTCGAGGTCGAGGTCTTGGGTCATTGGCACTCTCCGGGCTGTTGCGGCGCTCGGCATCGATGGGCGGAGTGTGCACCCCACCGGCCATCCGAGGAATGGTAAGTTCGCAAGCATTGATGTCGACGGCGCATCGATAGCCTCGGCGCCGGCTGCCCCGGTTGCCGGGGTGCCGGACACAGAGCTCCCAACCACCGCCGGCGGCGATGCGCCTGCGTCGAACGGCGTCGTTCGGTCCTCGGATCCGTCGCGCTGGACCACGCCGGCGTCACTCCGACGGTCGACTGCAAGGGACAGCCGGCGCGTGGGTCGCCGCTCAAAAATCTCAACAGAACGCCGACAGCTTTGTCAGCATCCTCACGCACCGCCGATGGCGATGCGGCTGCCTCGAACGGCGCTGCCGCTCCGCGGATCCGTCGCGTCGGTCGACGCCGGCCTCACTCGGCATCGAGCCGCAGGCGATCCGGCATGCGTTTCTCGACCGCAAACTTGAGCAGGGCCGCGCTACGGTAGATGCCGTGGGCGAACTTGCCGTAGGGCAGCGTGGCGAACAGCGCCATCACCGCCCCGAGGTGCAGGCAGAGCAGTAGCGCGAGTGCCGCGGTCTCGCGCATCAGCATCAGCACCAGGCCCGAGACGGCAGTCAGCCACAACAGGGCGATGAAGCCACGGTCCATCGGCTGCTGGCTTGCGACTTGGTGGAGAGGATGCCGGGACAGGTTCCGCCAAAAAAGGCCCGTCGTTCCCACGGTGAGCGCGACCCCGCCGGTGATCCCCAGGACCTTCGGCAGGCTGGTGAATCCATACGGTGCTTCCCAGCCCAGCAGGTAATGATAGAGCGTGGCCACACTGGTCGCTGCGAAGCACAGGAGGAAGCCGTAGAACGCGAGGTGATGCAGCCGCCGGCGCGATTGGGTGAACGCGTCGTCCTCGTTGTTGCAGCCCTCGCCGTGGCCGCCGTCGAGATATTTGAGACGCAGCACGTCGTGGCTGGCTTCGCTCGCCGCCGCCGCCGATACCGGTCCGGGCCGCTCGTCCCGCCAGAAGCGCCGCACGCCGATCGACAGGGCAAGGATGGCGAACAGGAAGATCGGCGCGAAAAGGCCCACCATCAGGTTGTGCGGAAATAAGGCGTAGAAGTTGCCGTCGAGCGGCGTGCGCGATACCGAGCCGCTGCGCGCGACCGCCAGCGCCAGGAACAGCGCCAATCCTAGGGCGAGCGCGAGCGACAAGGTGAGACCGTTGCGGCGATACAGCGCACCCAGGGCCGGGGGCCACGCGTACTCCATGTAGGTCTTGACCCGGACCTCGGCCATGGCCCTTGGCACGTTGACCCCGAACTCATGGGGCGGTGCATATTGGCAGGCGTGCAGGCACGCGCCGCAGTTGTGGCAGAGATTGGCGAGATAGTGGACGTCGCCCTTGCCGAACGCGAGTCGGCGGGTCATCGCCGGAAACACCGCGCAGAAACCCTCGCAGTAGCGGCAGGCATTGCAGATCTGCATCACCCGCGCGACCTCGGCCTCGGCGCTGGCCGGGTCCTTCGGATGCGAGTCGCCGCTGCCGCCACCGCTGCCAAGCGCCGCCGCTTCGCGGGTGAGCGTCTCAAGCGGCTGCATGCGCGCCCTCCCGAAGCGCCGCTCCGGCTGCCTGCTCGCCGGCGACGCGGCCGAATGCGGTGCCGATGGACATGCCGACGCCGGCGGTGTAGCCCTTGCCCAGAACGTTGCCGGCCATCATCTCTCCCGCAGTGAACAGGTTGGTGCTCGGCGTTCCGCCGAAGTGCACGCGCGCCCGCTCGTCGACCTTGAGGCCGAGATACGTGAAGGTGACGCCGGGCCGCAGCGCATAGCCGTAGTACGGCGGGGTATCGAGCGGGCGCGCCCAGTGGGTCTTGGCCGGTGAAAGGTCCTCGGTATGGCAGTCGTCGAGCGCGGTGTGATCGAACGTGCCGACGCGGCAGGCGGCGTTGTAGCGATCGAGGGTGTCCACGAAGCGCTGCGGATCGAGCCCGAGCCCTGACGCAAGCGCGTCGAGCGAGTCGGCTCGCACGCCCGGGAACACCGGGGGCATGAAGCGTCCGACCGCCGTGGCATCGATGATCGACCAGGCGATCTGTCCTGGCTGCTGCGCCACCAGTCGTCCCCAGATCGCATAGCGCTTCGGCCAAAAATCCTCGCCCTCGTCGTAGAAGCGCTGGGCGTCGCGGTTGACCACCACGCCGAGCGACACGCAATCGATGCGGGTGCAGATACCGCCGTCGTACAGCGGCGCACGGGCATCGATGGCGACCATGTGGGCCTGGGTGGCATCGCCGATGGTATCGGCACCGGCGTCGATCATGAAGCGCAGCAGGATGCCGGTGTTGAAGCGCGTGCCTCGGATCAGGAAATTGTCGGCCGGGTATTCACCGCGGGCGTTCAGACCCCACGCCTCCCTCAGCCATTCGCGATTCGATTCGAAGCCGCCGGCGGCGAGCACGCAGGTCTTCGCCTCGAAGCGGCGGGTCCCCGAGAACGCCGCGACGAAGCGGCCGTCCTGCAAT
>JBDSND010000071.1:0-3720 GCA_039915505.1 Casimicrobiaceae bacterium | reverse complement strand
TTCCTTCCGGGTTGCCATGCTGATTCGCCTCGCCATGTTCTACTCCCGTCGGCCAATCCGACGGGTAGCACATTAGGTGAGGCAACGGCTCGCCTTCGGTACCAAATCAGGCGAGTCAATGCGCCGGCGGCCAAGATAATTGACGCCATCCACGAAGCGTCGATTCGAAGCTGATTCCGGCATTTGGTGATCTGCATCTGACGGAGCTCACGCGCGCCAAGCTGCGCGACTAGACCGCGATCGATCCCTTCACCCCCGATGAGATCCGGCTGATCTGCGCCGCGTGCGATGGCCGGGTACGGAACCTCGTGCAGTTTGGGTTTTGGACCGGTGTGCGCACGAGCGAGCTATTCGCGCTGGTCGGATGTCGACTGGCGGCATGGATCGGTGCGCGTGCAGCGAGCGCGCGTGCGCGGTGAAATCAAGACCACCAAGACCGCGGCGGGCGTGCGCGATGTCAAGCTGTTGCCGCCGGTGCTCGAGGCGCTACTGGCGCAACGAACGCATACTGAATTGCTTGGCGGCGAGTTCCACGACACCAGAACCAATGCGCCATGGCTGGGCGATCAAGCGCTCAGATTGGGACCATGGCGTCGTGCGTTACGCGCCGCTGGGGTGCGCTACCGCTATCCGTATCAGATGCGGCACACCTACGCGAGCATGATGCTGTGGCGGGCGAGAATCCGGCATGGATCGCTCGACAAATGCGGCACGCCGACTGGGGAATGATCCGCCGCACGTACGCGCGATGGATGCCTGATGCGGAGCCGAACGCCGGCAAAAAAGCTTCGTCCTGGTGGGACAAAAATACTGCTCAAAATTTGAGCAAACCTGTGACCAAAAAGTGACCAAGCGATGCCTAAACAGGCCCAAAAGTGACCAAAAATATGGTCACAACAAATTTTAAACTTATTGATTTATATCGATATACTGGCGGAGAGGGCGGGATTCGAACCCGCGTTAGGGGATTACCCTAAACACGCTTTCCAGGCGTGCGACTTAAACCGCTCATCCACCTCTCCGTGGGACGGCATTCTAGCGCGCCGTCGACCGCCAACGGCTAGTTCGGCGGGTGCATCTGCGGGCCGCCGCCTTCGGCGACGGCGGCGATCAACAGCCGCTTAAGCGATCCCACCGCTTCGTCGATGGCGACGCACGCGTCCTTGACCTGGGCGGCCGACAGCACCAGCGCGTGCGGAGGAACGTCGCATTTGCAGTTCAGGTCGGCGGAGAGCGCCGACAGGCAGTCAAGCGCTTTGACGACCTCGGTGGTCGTCTCATTGGGGGTGGCCATTGCATGCTCCCGAACCTAATCGGGAGATTATCCCTCGGAACCGGTACGCCGGCCAGCATGGTCGGCGAGGTTAGCTACTTCTTTGATCAGGCGCATCAAATCTTCGCTCTTGTCGAAGAAATGCCGCGCGCCCAACCGGATCGCTGCGTCTCGATAAGGCAGCGACGAGTGATGCGTGAACACGATGGCGGTCATGGACCCCTTGGCCAGTTCGGTCGCGAAGGCGCGCAGCACCTCGAAACCGCCCCCGCGGACCGTCAGCGCGATATCGACGATCAGCAGGTCGGGCCGCAAGCGACGTACTTCAGAGATCGCCTTCGCAGCGTCGGAGGCGAGTCCCACGAGGTCGATGCGCGCGTCCGCCGTCAATCGCTCGACGATACGCTTCGCGAGAATCTGCGAGTTTTCGACGACGAAGACGCGCAGTCTGTTGTCGGGCACGTGCAATCCTTTGCCACTGTGTGCGGAAGGGAACAAAGACCCCGTTGCCACCGTTATGGGGGCGATCGCGGGTCCGTGTATGTAAGCCGAAGGCGGATTGCGAGGACTACAGCGCGCAACCGGGTCGATCAACATCGCTGTGTGGAATACCAGCGTAAGGGTATCGCCGACAGCCGGCCCGATGGAAATGCGGCATGCTGGCTATTGACCGGGAGCCCCTTACCGTGAATCCTGCGCCCCCCGCTTCCAATCCCGTTCGCCCTCCGACGTTGCGCGCGTGGGGCGGACTTGCCCGCAAGGCCGTGCAGGCCTGGCTCGACGACTTCGCGCCGAGCATGGGGGCCGCGCTGTCCTATTACATGGTGTTCTCGATCGCTCCGCTGCTGGTGATCGTGATTTCCCTCGCTGGTTTCTTCTTCGGCCGCGACGTTGCCCAGGAGCATCTTTTCTACGAGCTCTCGTCGATGCTCGGCACTACAACCGCCGAGTCGCTGAAGGAAATACTCTCCCACGCGGACGATCCTAAGCGCAGCATCTGGACGGCAGCGGCGGGGATCGTCGTCATGCTGATCGGTGCGACCAGCGTCCTCGCCGAGCTGCAAAGCGCGCTCGACCGAATCTGGCGCTCGCCGACACCCGACTCGCTGAGCGGTATCTGGGGCTTCGTGCGAACGCGGCTGCTCTCGTTCAGCATGATCCTGGGACTCGTTTTCCTTTTGATGGTCTCCCTCGTGGTCAGCGCCGGGCTCACCGCCGCGGGGACTTGGGGCACGTCGCGTTTCGAGCACTGGGGCGCCGTCCTGGAAGTAGGGAACACGATCATCAGCTACTTCGTAACCGCGCTGCTGTTCGGCATGATCTACAAGCTGCTCCCGCGCGGGCGGATCGGCTGGCGCGACGTGTGGGTCGGCGCCCTGGTTACCGCTGCGCTCTTCACGCTCGGCAAGTTTGCCATTGCCGTTTACATCGGCAAGGCCGGCGTCGCCGATGCCTATGGCGCCGCCGGCTCCCTCGTCGTACTGCTGGTCTGGGTGTATTACTCCGCGCAGATCTTCCTGCTGGGCGCGGAGTTCACGTGGGTTTACGCCTACTCGCTGGGAACGCGCGCCGGGCAGACACCGCCCGATACGCCGGCGCGAGCGCCTAGTTCGTAAACTGCTTGTGCTTGCCCGTCTCGCGGGGCGGCGTGTGCGTGATCGCCGCAGTGGCCATCGAAAAAAACTGCACGAGCTTGCTGGACTTGACGTCCCAGTAGTCGCCGCGGTCCGCCGTCACCTTCAACAGCGCGAGATTCGGATCTTCGGGTCCGCCGGGAAACCACGCGCCGGCGAGCACCGACCACAACTCCTTCACCTTGTCGACATCGTCGACGATCTGAGCGTGGCCACGAAGCCACACGTAGACGTCCTCGCCAACGTCCATCACGCAAACGTGGACGCGCGCATTGCGTTGCAGATCGTGCGCGATGCCGCCGTCGCGGGCGACAAAAAACCACAGCGTGCCGTCAGGTGCTGCGCGGAGCGTGGTGACCGGTCGACCGGCAAGGGAGCCTTCACCGTCGCTGGTCGTGAGCATGGCAACGCGCAGGCTGGCGATACGCTCCCACAGTCGTTGCTGGTCTTCGGGCGTCGCGTGGGAAGGAGGGGGAGCTTGATGGGTGCGAGTCATGACAATGATCCAGTCGCTCTGGTTAAAGGTCATCCATTGTCGATTGCGCCCCGCGGCCGGGCTGTAGGCGCCGACGCGCCGTCCAACGCAGAAGGTCACGGCGCGAGCCGTCGGGGAGCGGCCTACGTGCCGCGTCGGATAGCACCGGAGGCGCTATCCGCCTACGCCTTGGTGAGAACGAAGGCGGGCGGGTCGCGCGGCCTGGCCGCGCGTCAGAACAGCGACTGGCGCTGCACCGAGCAGTCGACGACGGCCAGCGCGGTCATGTTCACGAGGCGGCGCACCGTTGCCGATTGCGTGAGGATGTGCGCCGGCTT
>JBDSND010000190.1:0-7172 GCA_039915505.1 Casimicrobiaceae bacterium | reverse complement strand
CGCGACGGGTCGTGCTCGGCCGGCGCCAGCTCCGGGTCTGGCTGCAACTCCTGCTCTATACCTCCGACCGTGCCAACAGCAATTTGGCCACGCCGTTGCTGCAGCTGGCGGCGGTGCGAGGCAAGCTCATGGAGCTCGTGATGGCGCACCAGCCGGGCCCGGACAGCGAGGTGAAGGAGCTGGCGTTTATCACCGGCGTGCTGTCGCTCATGGACGTCTTGCTCGAGATGCCCATCGCCGACGTGTTGAAGGAGCTCAATCTTCCCGAGTCGGTCGAGGCGGCGCTCCTCGACCGCCAGGGCGACATGGGTGCGCTGCTATCGCTCGCCGAGCATCTCGAGCGCGACGACGCCCAGGCGGTGGGGGCGTGCTTGCAACGCGTGGGCTCGCTCGACCGCAAAGAGCTCGCCGGCCTGCAACTTTCGGCATTTCAGTGGGCGACGCAGGTAAGCGCCGCCACTACGCCCGCCTAGGCGGTGCAGCCGTCGGGCCGGGCGCGTCGATCGCAGGCTCGAGGGCCCCGCGCACGCTCAGGGCCGCCTCTCGGAAGTCCGGTGCTCGGACTAGTCGCGAAGCGTTCGATCGAGCATGAGCAGCATCGCTGCGGTCGCCCCCCAGATGAAGCGCTCGCCATAGGGAATCGCCCAGTAGTCGCGGCGCACTTCCCCCATCATCCGGAAGTGGCGCTGCTGATTGGCGCGGTCGAGCAGGAACGCGAGCGGTACCTCGAATACGTCCGCCACCTCGCAGGGATCGGGATGGACTTCGAACGGTGGTTCGACCCAGCCCACCACGGGCGTCACCTTGAACCCGGTGACCGTTTCGTACGTCGCGAGCTCGCCCAGGATCGCCACGCGATCCGCGGCGAGCCCGACCTCTTCGCTCGCTTCCCGTAGCGCTGCCGCCGCGAGGGATGGGTCGTGTGGTTCGACCCGCCCCCCGGGGAAACTGATCTGCCCGGCATGGTTGGGCAGGTCGGCGCTGCGCTGGGTGAGCAGTACCTGCAGGCCTTCGGGGCGGTTGACCAGTGGCACCAGCACCGCAGCCGGTCGGGGTGCGCCGCCACGACCGGGCAGCCGAAAGCCATCCGACAGGTTCCGAAGCTCAAGCGGAATCGGTCGGGCAAGGCGCTCGGTGAGCCAGGCTTGGGCGGCCGCGGCGGACAGGTCGAACAGGGGCAGATGCATGGCGTGCCGCAACCGGCCCGGGACGGGCGGTACTTGGCGTGTGATTCTAGCGTGTGCGGCCTGTCCCGCCTCAGGCGAAGCATCGCCGTCATGCGGCGGAAGCCGTGGAGCGACCTGCCGTTGCGGTCCGCGGTCAGGTGCCGATGCCCAGCCGACCCGCCGGGCAGTTTAGCCGACCGCGCACCGCGCCTCGGGACGCTCCCGGGCGGCGGCGCGGCGATCGGTGAACTGGTTGCCGAGCAGGATCATGGCAGGCCCGACCAAGCCATCGGCGCACACGACGGGCAGCGTCGCGAGGGTGGCGAACAGGTGCCGGGCGTCCGGGCTCGACGCATTCTCGATCACCACCACGGGCCGCGACGGCGCGATGCCCGCGTCAATAAGCGCCGCGCTGATCGCCTCGGCCTGGCCGCCGCCCATGTAGATCGCCGCGGTATCGGCTGCCCTGACGGCGTCGACCCAATGGCCGGGATCCTCGCCATCGCCGACACGAGGTGTGACGAAGGTCACGCTACGGGCGTTGCCGCGTTGGGTGAGAGAGGTCGCCAGCCCCGCGCTCGCAGCGAGCGCCGCGGTCACCCCGGGCACGACTTCGCAGGGCACACCGGCCGCTTCGAGCGCCGCGATCTCTTCCTGTGCCCGCCCGAACATCATCGGATCGCCACCTTTGAGCCGCACCACGACCCGGTGACCGACCGCGGCGTCGACCAGCTGCTTGTTGATGAAGCGCTGCGCCGTCGAATGGCTGCCGCAACGCTTGCCGACCGCCACGACGCGCGCCTGCGTGGCGAGCGCGACGACCTCGGGATGCACGAGCGCGTCATGGAACAGCACATCCGCGCGCTCGATGAGGCGCGCGGCCCGCAAGGTGAGCAGGTCCGGGGCGCCGGGGCCGGCTCCGACCAGATACACGGTACCCGTGGCAGCGGTTGCCGCGTGCGAGGGGATCGTCATGATTCCGAATGTCGCGGCGGGGACGTGCGGTCCCGGAACCATGGCCGGGGATGTTGCAGGCCGTGGGTATAGGTCCGGGTGAACGCGGCGAGGCCACGCAGCTCCTGATCGGGATCGAGTCCGATACGTACTTCGAAGGCATCGAATCCGCATTCGGCCAGGAAGAACAACTGGTCCTGGAACACGTCGCCGAAGGCCCGCAGCTCACCTTCGAAGCGGTGACGCTCGCGCAGCAGCCGCCCCGTCGAGAAGCCACGGCCATCCCCGAACTGCGGAAAGGCGATAGCGATGACCGGCAGGTGCGCCGTGTCGGCCGCAATGAGCTCGGGATCGTCGGCGGGCCCGAGCCAGACCCCGACGTCGCCGCGCGCGCGCAACGACCCGTCGTCGCTACGCCACAGCGCCAGGGGTACGATCACCCGCGGCTGCGCCGCGGCATCGACGGCGTTGGCCGAAGCGGGGAGGAGCGTCCAGTCGTCCTCGACGACGCGGTTATGCCTGATGAGCTTCGCCATAGACATGCTCCTTGAAGGGATCGAAACCGATGCGCCGCACCGTATCGATGAAGGTCTCGTCGGGATGCCGACGGGCCACGAAGACGTCGACGATGCGCGCCACGACGTCGGGCATCTCGTGCGCCGCGAACGACGGACCGATGACCTTGCCGAGGGCGGCGGCCGCACCCTGCGCACCGCCGATCGACACCTGGTACCACTCGCTGCCGTTCTTGTCGACGCCGAGGATGCCGATGTTGCCGACGTGGTGGTGCCCGCAGGCGTTCATGCAGCCGGAAATGTTGAGGTCGATGTCGCCGAGATCGAACAGGTAATCAAGGTCGTCGAAGCGGCGCTGGATGGCCTCTGCGATCGGGATCGACTTGGCATTGGCGAGCGAGCAGAAGTCACCGCCCGGGCAGCACACGATGTCGGTGAGCAGGCCGATGTTGGGCGTGGCTAGACCGAGGCCTTTCAGGGCCTCCCACAACGCGAACAGGTCGGCCTGACGGACATCGGCAAGGATCAGGTTCTGCTCGTGCGAGACGCGCAGCTCGCCGAAGCTGTAGCGATCGGCAAGGTCGGCGATCGCATCCATCTGCTCCGCCGTGAGGTCACCCGGGGGCACGCCCGTCTTCTTGAGCGACAGGGTGACGATTGTGTACCCGGCGACCTTGTGCGCGAAGACGTTGCGCTGCGCCCAGCGATCGAACGGCCGGCTGTCGGCGCGCGCCGCAAGGTACGGGTGATACTCGCTCCTGGCCTCGACGTAGGGCGGTGTGTCGAAGTGACCGGCGAGCCGAGCGATCTCCTCCGACGGCACAGTGCCCGCACCGCCGGCGAGATGGGCATACTCCGCCTCGACTTCCGCGGCGAAGCGCTCGGGCGTGCGTTCCTTCACCAGGATCTTGATCCGCGCCTTGTAGATGTTGTCGCGGCGACCGTGACGGTTGTACACGCGCAGAATGGCGTCGAGGTAGTTCAGCACCTCCGCGGCCGGCAGGAATTCGCGGATCGCATGGCCGATGATCGGGGTGCGCCCGAGGCCGCCGCCGACCACGACCCGGAAACCGACGGCCCCCGACGGGTCCCGCACGGCATACAGCCCGATGTCGTGCACCATCGCGGCGACGCGGTCGGTCGTCGCGCCGCACACCGCGATCTTGAACTTGCGGGGCAGGAAGGAGAACTCGGGGTGCAGGGTAGCCCACTGCCGGATCAGCTCCGAGTACGGCCGCGGGTCGACGATCTCATCGCCGGCCACACCCGCGAAGTGATCGCTGGTGATGTTGCGGATGCAGTTGCCCGACGTCTGGATGGCGTGCATCTCGACTTCGGCGAGCTCCGCCAGGATGTCCGGTACCCGTTCCAGCGCGGGCCAGTTGAGCTGCACGTTCTGGCGGGTGGTGAAATGGGCGTAGCCGCGATCGTAGCGGCGCGCGATTCCGGCCAGGCGGCGCAGCTGGCTGGTGGAGAGGAGCCCGTACGGGATTGCAATCCGCAGCATGGGCGCGTGCTTCTGGATGTAGAGGCCGTTGCGCAGCCGCAAGGGCCGGAACTGATCCTCCGAGAGCTCGCCGGCGAGAAAGCGCTGCGTCTGGTCGCGATACTGGGCGACCCGCTCCGCAACGAGTTGGTGATCAAAGCAATCGTATCGGTACATGGCCTGGATTCGAAAAATCGAGTCTCGACCTTACCGGCGGCTCGTCATAAACTGAAGGAAGCATTACTACCGTCCATATGCAACATTGGAATAAGCGATGACCGATGCGATCGTCTTGTTTGCCCATGGATCCCGCGATTCGCGCTGGGCCGCGCCCTTCCAGGCCATCCGTGACCGGGTAACGGCGGCCGCCGGGGGGCGCCCGGTGCGACTGGCGTTCCTGGAGATGATGTCTCCGGGCCTGGTGGAGGCGATTGCCGAGATCGCCGCGACCGGCGCCCGCGCGGTGTTGGTCGTGCCGCTGTTCCTGGGGCAGGGGGGGCATCTCCGAGAGGACCTGCCGCGCCTGGTGCGAGAGGCCGAGGCGCGCCACCCGGGGGTGGCAATCCGGCTCGCCGGGGCGGCCGGGGAAGCTCCTGGTGTGCTCGACGCGCTTTCGGCTTATTGCGTCGCTGTGGCCACCGACGCCAACCCTGGCGACTGAAGGCCGCCGCCGATGTCTGCGATGGCGGCGCTTACAGTAAAGGGTTAGGCGACGGGTTCGACGGCAAGGGTCGCCGACGACCGGCGGCCGGGTTTCCAACATCCGCTGGCTGAGATCTGCTTGCCGCCGAGCCGGTATCTGCCGGCCGGGTCGCGCCCGCGCGCGCGAGGCCGTGCGCGCCGCCGCGCATCCGCCGGTGGGCGGACGTGCGTGGGCTCGTTTGCCTCAGGGTGGCGTGGACGAAGCGCCGTCCGGCTCGTGCAGCGCACCCGTTTCGTGCAGCACTTCCTGCGCCTGGTGAAAGGCCGCGTTCGCCGCCGGGACGCCACAGTAGATCGCCGCCTGGAGGATCGCTTCCTTGATCTCGTCCACGGTGACACCGTTGTTCGCGGCCGCCCTGACGTGCATCTTGAACTCGTCGCCGCGATTGAGCGCGATCATCATCACCAGGGTGAGCAGACTGCGGGTGTGACGTGGCAGTCCCGGCCGGGTCCAGATGCCGCCCCACGCGTAACGGGTGATGAGGTCCTGAAATTCCTCGTTGAACGTATTGAGGTTCTGCAGCGACCGGTCTACGTGCGCGTCACCGAGCACCGTTCGGCGGACGGTGAGGCCCTTCTCGTAGCGCTCGCGTTCATCCATCGATTCGCTCCTCATGCCTGCAGGAAATCGAGGACCGCCGCGGTGAATTGCGGCGCCGCCTCGATGTTGGAAAGATGCGCCGCCGGCAGTTCCACGAACCGCGCGTTGGGAATGGTCTGGGCAATGAGCTGGCCGTCGGCGAGCGGCGTCGCGGCGTCGTGCGTGCCCGCGATCACCAGTGTCGGCCGGGTGATGGTCGCGATGGACGCGCGCTGATCCATGTCACGCACCGCGGTACAACCGCCGACATAGCCCTCGGCACCCTGCCTCTCGAGCACCATCCGGATCGGCGTGATCGCGTCTGGATGCTCGGCGATGAACGGGGCCGTGAACCAGCGCTCGATGACGGCGCCGACGATGGCGCCCATGCCTCCGTCACGCACCTTGGCGATGCGGGCGTTGTAGAGCTCGGGCTTGGCCATCCGGGCGGTGGTATTGGCGAGCACCAGGCGTTGGATGCGCCAGCCTTCGTGCGCGGCGAGCCACATCCCGGTCATGCCGCCGAGCGACAGCCCGCAGAAGTGCGTCCGCTCGATGCCGACCACGTCCAGCAGGCCCAGCACGTCGCGGCCCAGCTGCTCGACGCTGTAAGGGGCGGGCGAGGCCGTCGTCTGGCCATGCCCGCGCGTGTCGTAACGCAGCACCCGAAAATGCCGGGTGAGTTCCGCGATCTGCGGATCCCACATGGTGAGATCGGTCCCAAGGGAGTTCGACAGCACGAGCGCCGGCGCTTGGGCGGGGCCCTCGATGCGGTAGTGAAAACGGACGCCGGAGAAGTCGATGTACGAGGAAGCCATGGAGTCCTAGATTGAGTGCGGGTTGCGCATGCGCGAGTACGCGGGCGATCCATTGTGCCGCAGCGGCGGTGGCGGCTCCAGGGTCGAACAGACGACAGGGTCAAATAGACGACAGGGTCGAATAGACGACAGGGTCAATTACACGATCTCGACCCGCGGTGTCGAGGCGGGCGTGGAGCGCGTCGGTGAGCCGTCGCGTGGGCTAGGGCGTCACGTCAAGATGTCAGGTCACCGGCGGAACGGTCGCCGCAGGTCCGTCAATAGTCGAAGAAGACGGTCTCGCCCGGGCCCTGGAGCACGATGTTCCAGGCGAGCGCGTCCGCCTCCCGCCGCGCGATCAAGGTGCTGCGGCGCGCCTGGGGCACCAGCTGGAGGATCGGGTCCTCGGCGTTGGCCGCATCGTCGGGAAAATACATCCGGGTCGCGAGGTGCTTCAGCAGACCACGCGCAAAGATCAACACGGTCAGATGCGGCGCCTGCAGTGTGCCGTCCGCACCGGCGACACGTCCGGGCTTGATGGTATTAAAGCGGAAGGTTCCCGTGTTGTCGGTGGCACAGCGGCCGAAGCCCTTGAAGCCTGAGTCCGCGAACGCGGCGCCGCTCGATTCCGGGTGGACGTAGCGACCTTCGGCGTCGGCCTGCCAGAGTTCCACGAAGCCGTCGTTCATCGGCTTGCCGTCGCCGTCGACGATGGTGCCGCGTACTACGATCCGCTCGCCGGGCACACCGGCCGGTGCGACGTCGGCGCTCGCCACGTGGGGGAACGCGAGATGGACGTACGGACCGACGGTCTGGGAGGAGGTGGCAAGGAGGCTCATGTCATGTTCCGGCGGGTGCAATGAAGTTTTCCATCGGCGTTTCGTCACGTCCGCGCAGGACGATGTCGAAACGATAGGCGAGCGCGAACTCCGGAATCGTGTTCTCCCAGTCGAAGGTGGAGATCAGCCGCTC
>JBDSND010000034.1:0-18127 GCA_039915505.1 Casimicrobiaceae bacterium | reverse complement strand
CTCTTGTCCATGCGCGGCATGGGATGCGAGCCGGTCGCGTCGATGAGGATCACCTCGTTCTGGTCGCTTTGCAGGGCATCCTGAACGCGATTGGCGATCATGAGCGGCACGTTCTTTCGCCGCCGCTTCTCCTGGGCATGGCGCTCGACGTCGTGGCTTTCCGCCGCAAAGCCCACGCAGTACGGCGCGCCCGGCCGCGCGGCGATGGTCGCCAGGATGTCGACGGTGGGCTTCAGCTTCAAGATGAGCGGGGCACCGTCCTTCTTGATCTTTTCCTGGGCCACGACGTCGGGGGTGTAGTCGGCCACGGCAGCGACGGCGATGAACACGTCGGCGTGCGCGATCCGTGCCTCGACGGCATCGAGCATCTCGGCCGCGCTGCGCACGTCGATGCGCTCCACGCCATCCGGTACGGCAAGTGCGGTGGGGCCACTCACCATCGTGACGATGGCGCCGGCATCCGCCGCGGCGCGCGCCAGCGCGTAGCCCATCTTGCCAGAGCTCGAGTTGGTGATGCCGCGCACGGGATCGATGGCCTCGAACGTCGGCCCGGCAGTGAGCAGCACGCGCCGACCGGCCAGCACCCGATCCACCGACCCGCGCAGGACGGCAGCGAGGATTTCCTCGGGTTCGAGCATGCGGCCCGCGCCCACTTCGCCGCAGGCTTGCTCGCCACTACCCGGTCCGAGCACGGTCACGCCATCGGCGACGAGCGACTCGACATTGCGCTGGGTGGCGGGGTTGCCCCACATCTGCCGGTTCATCGCCGGGGCGACGAACAACCGCGTATCGCGCGCGCAGCACAGCGTCGACAGGAGGTCGTCGGCGCGGCCTTGCGCGATCTTGGCGATGAAATCCGCCGACGCCGGCGCGACGACGATGGCATCGGCACCGCGCGAGAGATCGATGTGACCCATGCCATTGGCAGTGCCGGACTGCCAGAGGTCGGTGAGTACCGGCCGCCCCGAGAGTGCCTGCAGGGTCAGGGGCGTAACGAACCGGCAGGCACCATCGGTCATCACCACGTCGACCTCTATGCCGGCCTGGACGAAGAGCCGCGTGAGTTCGGCGGCCTTATAGGCGGCGATGCCGCCGGTGAGTCCGAGGATGACCCGCGCGATCGGTCGCGGCGAAGGCGGGTTCATCCTTGCGGTCGATGGAGGGAGCGCACGCGCGAAGTTTACACTCGGCGCCTGTCTGGGTTCGGAGGCCCGATGAGCATGACCGACTGGCCGGTGAACGAGCGTCCGCGCGAGCGTCTGTACGCACAAGGCGCGGCGGCGCTGTCCGATGCCGAGCTCCTAGCGCTGGTGCTGGGCACCGGGAGCGGCGGGGCGAATGCGGTGGAGGTGGCGCGGCATTTGATCGCAACGCTCGGCAGCCTGTCGGCAGTGCTCGCGGCGCCGTGCGCCCAGACGCTCGGCCTGCGGGGGGTGGGCTTGGCCAAGGCCGCCAAGCTCGCGAGCGTGCTGGAGCTCTCGAGACGGGTGCTCGCCGAGGAGGCCGCGCAGTCGGACGCACTCGCCTCGCCGCAGGCGGTTCGCGACTACCTCCGTCTGGCATTGTCGTCGCGGCCCTATGAGGTGTTCATGGGCCTGTTCCTCGATAGCCAGAACCGGGTACTCGCGGTGGAAGAGCTGTTCCGGGGAACGCTCGCCCAGACCAGCGTGTATCCGCGCGAAGTCGTCAAGGCCGCCCTGGCCCGCAACGCCGCCGCGATGATCTTCGCCCACAACCATCCTTCCGGCGTCGCCGAGCCTTCGCGCGCCGACGAGTTGCTCACCCAGGCACTACGCCAAGCCCTCGCGCTGGTCGACATTCGCACCCTCGATCATTTCGTGGTGGCGGGGTCGCGGCTCGTGTCCTTTGCGGAGCGTGGACTGCTGTGAGGGGCAACCGCATTTCGATCGCCGGTCGACCGGGGGTCGGTGAAGTGGCAAGCCTCGCCGGAAGTCGCTGCTGGCAGCCCTGCGAGGCGAGGATCCGCGTGTCTTCTTCCGCGGAAGGGCAACCAAATTGAGGGAGGGAGCCGTGTGTGCTGGGTCCGTCGTCGGTCGCGTGATCGGAAGGCGCGCCGGGGCCGAGCCGGAGAACCAGGGTAAATGGTTGAATTGCAGCGCTAATCCGCGCTATAATCCTGGGCTTGCCGCCGCCCGGGTTTAGTGGTCGGAAGGCACGGCCTCGGGGAGGGTCCGGGGGTGTTAACTACAACTCGCGAAACCCAAAGCTCGCGAAACACCGAAATACCGCAACACCGCAAACACTAAACACCGCAAACACCGAGTCGGAACAGCGAATCGGAATATTCTGAATCGAGGGAGCGAGCGATGGCTCGAGTCTGCCAAGTCACCGGAAAGGCCCCCATGGTGGGCCACAACGTTTCGCACGCCAACAACAAGACGCGCCGACGCTTTTTGCCGAACCTGCAGCGCCGACGATTTTTCGTCGAAAGCGAGAACCGCTGGGTGAGCCTGCGGCTTACCAATGCCGGCCTGCGTACCATCGACAAGAAGGGCATCGACGTCGTCCTCGCGGAGCTGCGCGCGCGCGGCGAACGCATCTGACGCGGCCCGGCTGAGGCTGGACCGCACATACAGCCTGCACGGAACGTGCAGCCTGCACCGGAAACTACATCATGCGTGAAAAGATCAAGCTCGAATCGTCGGCCGGCACCGGCCACTTCTACACCACCACCAAGAACAAGAAGCTGATGCCCGAGAAGATGGAGATCAAGAAGTTCGATCCCGTCGCCCGCAAGCACGTCAGCTACAAGGAAACGAAGCTCAAGTAGGTGGGAGGGGGTTCCCTCCGACAAAAAGCCCGCTGCTTGCGGGCTTTTTGCTGGCTTTTGCTGGAGGCTCGCGCGGCGGGCGAGCGACTCTCCGACGAACAGCTTCCGGCCATGCGCGTGCGTCGCGGCTATCCCGTGAAGCGGTCAACACCGCCGCCTGCTCCCGCCTTACTGCGCAGACGTGCCCTCCGGCGCCCAGGATGGCGTCGTGCGCAAGCAGCACCCACAAAAAAGCCCCGCCGAAGCGGGCTCTTCCATGACGCTCGGCACGATCACGCGTAGCGCTTGAGATCGACGGCGAAACGCGCCAGCGGCGGAATGCCCGACGATTCGGCACGCCGACACCAGTCCTGCAGCCGGGCGAGCAGTTGCTCGCTGGATTCGGTGGAACGTTCCCAAAGGGCGCTGAGTTCCTTGCGCATCGCGGAGATGGTCTGCAAGGCGTGACTGCGCTCGAGCAGATGTGCGAGGGTGGCGCGCTCGCGCTCGGGTAGCACGTCGGTATTGTCGGTCGCAAGCCAGCGCTTCAGCCCGCCCATGCTCGGCAGGTGCGCGAACTCGGCACCGCGTGCGCGGATGTCCTTGATCTCCGTCGCGCACGCATCCCGCAGGGTCTTGGCGAAATGCGCTGCGACGCTGTAGCGATGGGTGATCACCGCCTGCAGGGTCGCGAGGTCGGGCACGTGCTTGGCATCCGCGGCCACCTTGAGCTTGGGCGCGACCTTGCGCACCTGGGCGAGGCCCAGGAACGACAGGATCCGGATGTACATCCAGCCGATGTCGAACTCGTACCAGCGCGACGACAGCTTGGCCGACGTGCCGTAGGCGTGGTGGTTGTTGTGCAGCTCCTCGCCGCCGATGATGATTCCCCATGGCACGATGTTGGTCGCGGCGTCGGCGCAGGCGAAGTTGCGGTAACCCCAATAGTGACCAATGCCGTTGATGATGCCCGCCGCGGTTACTGGGATCCACGCCATCTGCACCGCCCAAATTGTGAGCCCGAGGGGCCCGAACAGAATCACGTTGATCACCAGCATCAACCCGACGCCTTCCCACGAGAACCGGGTGTACAGGTTTCGCTCGATCCAGTCGTCCGGCGTTCCGCGCCCGTACTTGTCCAAGGTCTCGGCGTTCTTCGCTTCGTCGCGATAGAGCTCTGCACCTTGCCAAAACACCTTGCGAATGCCACGAACCTGCGGGCTGTGCGGGTCTTCCTCGGTCTCGCACTTGGCGTGGTGCTTGCGATGGATCGCGACCCACTCCTTGGTGACCATGCCGGTCGTGAGCCACAGCCAGAAGCGGAAGAAATGACTGGCGATCGGGTGCAGATCGAGGCCGCGATGCGCCTGGTGGCGATGCAGATAGATCGTCACGCTGGCGATGGTAACGTGGGTGAGGACAAGCGCCACGATCACGATACCCCACCACGGAAGGGGGGTCAGGCCGTTGGCGATTACATCAAGGAAATCAAAGGGCATGGAGTTCTCGGCAATACCCGTCGCGGCGGGTGGGAGATCGCGATTACGAGCAGCAGATCATTATACAGGCGAAGGGGACGATATCCCGCGTTTTGCCGTCGCTTCAGGATGAACGCCAGAGCGTATTGACCCCGCCAGTTGCAATGCGTTCCGCGCCTCGGCGACCGGGCGATGCGCGGCGAGGCGACGCCCCGATCGCCATCGAGGGGGCCTGCTGCATTGGCCGGTCTCGCGCCACATCGGCGTTGATGCCGGCAGGCACGCGTCCGGCTCTGCAAGCGCTCAACCGCCGGCCTTGGCCGCCGGCCTGCGACGCCGCGTACGGTGCCCGGATCACACCCTCGTCGAGCGCTCAGCGCCAGGCGACCAAGCAAGGCGCAGCCGAGAAATCGCGGCGTGCGGCCAGGACGCGACCCACGGTACCGCGATGGGCTACGGAACGGCATGCTCTACGTGGGGCGACGGTCCCCGCCGTTTCGTCGTCGCCGGCCCGGGCGGCTGCCGTGCCGGGATCGCGCCGCCTTGCCATCGCTGCGCCGCGGCCCGGCGCGCAAGGAAGTAGCGATCATAGATTCGGGCAACGTCGCGATTGCGGTGGAAAATGATGACGTTCTCGGCGTTCGACGTCTGCGCCGCGCGGGTGAAATTGAAGCTGCCGGAGATCGTGGTGGCGGCGGGTGAACGGGGATCGATGATCATGACCTTGTTGTGTGCGCTCCCCGGTCCGGGATCGAGCCAGACCACGGCTCCATGCCGGCGCAGATCGGGTACAGCACTGCCTGGTGGGTCGATGCCCTGGATGCGGTCCACCACGATCTCGACGACGACTCCGCGTTCGCGCGCGGTCCGTAGCGCCCGCGCGATTCCCCGATGAGTGAACACGTACGCCAGCACGTGCACCTCGTCGTGGGCTGCGTCGATCGCGGCGACGATGCGGCGATCGATCCCATCGCCCGGCGTGAACAGGATCTCGACCGTGCCCGCACGGGCGATCACGGCACCGTGCGCCGAGACTGGTAACCCCTGCGCAAAGGCCAGCATCGCGATGGTTACCAGTGCAAGGCAGAACGCCCGCGCGCGCCGCGTGTCGGGATCCGCGTAGCCGCTCCCGCAGTCGCGCGGCAGGATGCCGCCGGTTCGATGCTCGGCCGGGGCGCGGCGCATCAGGGCGTTTCCGGGATTCGCTCGACGATCGCGGCGAAGAAGCCGTCGCAACCGTGCACGTGCGGCAACAACCGCAGCCGGTCGCCGGTGTCGAGACCGATGCCGGCACGGGCGAGCTCAGCGGCGACTGGCACGGCGCGAAAGCGCGAGTTCTCCGTCAGGAAGCCGTCGACGATCGCGTCGTTTTCCTCCGGCAGGATGCTGCACGTCGCGTACACGAGCCGACCACCCGGCTTCACCAGACGGGCGGCCGCAGCCAGGATCGCCGCCTGCTTGGCCGCCAGCTCGGCGACGCCCTCGGACGTCTGGCGCCACTTGAGGTCCGGATTGCGCCGCAGGGTGCCGAATCCCGTGCAGGGCGCGTCCACCAGCACCCGGTCGATCTTCCCGGCGAGCCGACCGACGCGTGGATCGCGCTCGCTGGCGATCACCTGCGGATGGACGTTCGACAGGCCCGACCGCGCCAATCGCGGTTTGAGGTTGGCGAGTCGACGTTCGGAGACGTCGAACGCGTAGAGCCGGCCCTGCGAACGCATGAGTGCCCCAAGCAGCAGCGTCTTCCCGCCCGAGCCCGCGCAGAAGTCGACCACCATGTCGTGGCGCCGCGGCGCGACCAGCCAGCCGACGAGCTGGCTGCCCTCGTCCTGCACCTCGACCTCGCCTGCCAGGAACGCCGGATGGCGGTTGATCGCCGGCCGGCCTGCCGTGCGCAGCCCGACGGGACTGAGCGGCGTCAACTCGGCGGTCCATCCGGCGGTGGCAAGCGCGGCCTGCACGGCCTCACGGGTGGTCTTCAGGGTGTTGACCCGCAGGTCGAGTGGCGCCGGCTGGGTGAGGGCGCGGGCCAGGGCCGTGCCTTGCTCCGTGCCATGGGCCGCCTCGATGCGCGCCCAGAGCCAGTCGGGAAGGTCGAGGGCCACGCCAGGCTCGAGCGGCTGGCCGGCCCGCGCCTTGAAATCGCGCAGCCAGTCGAGCGCCTCGGCGGAGACGACGTCGCCGAGCTCACGGACGCTGTGCCCGAGCTCGCGCACGGCCACCGCAAGTGCGAGTCGCGCCGGGGCATGGGTTTGCGCGATCGACTCGAGCGAGCGGCGGCGTCGCAGCCACGCGAACACGCCTTCCGACACGAACGCGCGGTCGTGCTGCCCCATCTCGCGGTGGTCGCGAAAGAAGCGATGCAGGAGGCCGTCAGCGGGTGCGTCCAGACGTGCCAGCGCGGTGATCGCAGCCGCCAGGCCGGTGAGTTGGTTGGCCCGGATGCTCACTGCTGCGCCACCGCGGCTTCGTCGACGCGGATTGCGTCGAGCACCGCCTCGAGCGTGCCGCGGTCGGTGTTGGAAAAACGCAGCTTCACGGCGACGTAATGCAGGGTCGGCGCGAGCCAGACATAGGCGTCGGTCTTGCCATCGTCGCTGCGGCGATGCCAACGCTGCGTTTCCACCGAACCCGAGCGGGTCTCGATCGACTCGGTGCCTTCGCGGGTGAAGGTGTATTGGTAAAGCCGCTTGGTGGTGGCGATGGCGAACGTTTCCCGATCAGCGGTGGGCGGCAGGAAATAGAACTGCCAAAGGAAAGCGAGCGGATCGAAGGTCTGCATGGTGAGCGGCTCGGATTTGTCGCCCTCGAGGGTGACCGTGCGTGCATCCCAGTCGAAGCGCGCCACCTCGCGCTTGCGGCCCTTGCCCCTGACCAGCGCAAACGCTTCAGGCTGCAATCCGTCCACCGTGATCGAGCCCTCGCTTTCGAGCTTGCCCTGGCCTCGCAGGATCAGCGCGGCCAGTCCGCGCGCTTCGCCGACGGTCGCGATCCGGTAGCGATCCCCGCTGTGCTCGAACCGGTAGGTCGCATCGCCGATGAAAAAACCCTGGGTGCCCCAGAACACCCGATACACGAGATCGACGCGAGGGGGAAGCGTCTTGAGCTCGAGGGCAGGCGGTGCAAGCAGCGGTTCCGCAGCGGCGGCGATAGGTCCAGAGGGAAGCATGGGCGCCGGCGTCAGCAGGGAGTCGCTGCCTTCACCTTCGGAGGATGTGGCGAGGTTAGCGGGTAGCGGCCCTGGTAACACCGGCACGAAGGGGGGCGCCGGGCGCCGCGTCCGGGCACGTGCACTGGCGCGCGGCTTGGGCGGTGTCGCGACCGTAGCCTTGGGAGGAGGCGGCGGCAACTCCTTGAGGGTCGCCTGCAACGGCGGGGTCTCGGGCGCCTCCGGCTGGGGCTCCGGCCAGAGCGTGGCGGCGAAGTGCACCGCGACCGAGAGCAGCAGCGCCAGTACGAAGACGCGCCGGGGCTGCCACGGGCGCGGTCCCGCAACGCGGCTGGGTTTCAGCGCGTGGATTGCGGGGACGGGATTTGGAATGGCGGGGGACACAGGGGTTCGATGGCACGGAAGCGGGCACGTTCCGCACGCCGATCCTGGGGTATCGACGATCGACGGAACATCAGCCAGGGTCGGGAACCTGCAGGACGGCGTCGGGTACCGGTGCGCTGGCCACGCACACCCGGCTGCCGGCAACGGTCAGGCGCTGCTCGCACCAGGCACGCACCGCGAACGGCAGGAGGCGATGCTCGACCGCCAGCACGCGATCGGCGAGTTGCCCTTCGTCGTCGGTGTCCAGCACGGGTACCGCGCCTTGGGCGATGATCGGGCCGTGGTCGAGTTCGGGCGTGACCAGATGCACGGTGCAGCCGTGGATGCGTACGCCCGCGGCGATCGCACGGCGATGGGTATTGAGGCCGGGGAACGCCGGCAGTAGCGACGGATGGATGTTGATCATTCGCCCGGCATACCGGTTGACCAATCCCGGGGTCAGGATGCGCATGAATCCCGCGAGCACCACCAGATCGCACGCGGCATCGTCGATCGCTGCGGCGAGCGCGGCATCGAAATCGGCACGCTCGCGACCGGCGTGGGCGACGACTCGGGTGGCGACTCCATGCCTACGAGCGACGTCGAGGCCGCCCGCATTGGGACGATTGCTGACCACGAGCGACACGGTGCCGCCGAGATCGCCGGCGCGCTCGGCGTCGAGCAACGCGCCCAGATTCGAGCCGCGTCCGGAAATGAGGACGGCAATACGCGCGATGGCAGCCATGCCGGCGGAGACGTCGAAGATCCGGGTGACGACGCGCTGGCCGACCCGGCGCCCGTCAGTCGACCACGGTGGCCGGCGCGCCCGTCGGCCGCGCGACGATCCGGCCGATCGGTTGGACGGTCTCGCCGGTTTCGGCGAGCAGATGCGCCGCACGATCGGCATCGTCCGCAGCGACGATCACCACCATGCCGATGCCACAGTTGAAGACGCGATGCATTTCGTCGTCGGTGACGTTTCCGGTTTGCTGCAGCCAGTCGAAGATGGGGGGGCGGACCCATGCGGCTGCGGCGAGCCTGGCCTGCACGCCCTCGGGCAGGACCCGGGGCACGTTCTCGACCAGTCCACCGCCGGTGATGTGCGCCATGCCCTTGACCGGCACGGTCTGTAGCAGCGCCAGCAGCGGCTTCACGTAAATCCTCGTCGGCGCGAGCAGGGCATCGGCGAGAGTCGTGCCCGCAAGCACCTGATCCAGGCGCGCCCCGGAGCTGGCGATGATCGTGCGCACCAGCGAGTAGCCGTTGGAATGCGGCCCCGAGGATGCGAGCCCGAGCACCACGTCGCCCGCGACGATCGTCGATCCGTCGAGGATCCGGTCCTTTTCGACCACGCCGACCGCGAATCCCGCGAGGTCGTACTCGCCGAGGGGGTACATGCCCGGCATTTCCGCCGTTTCGCCGCCGATCAATGCGCAGCCAGCCAGCTCGCAGCCGCGTGCGATACCCTGGATCACCTGCGCAGCCGTCGCGACATCGAGCTTGCCGCAGGCGAAGTAATCGAGGAAGAAGAGCGGCTCGGCGCCCTGCACGAGGATGTCGTTCACGCTCATGGCGACGAGGTCGATGCCGACCGTGTCGTGGCGCCCGAGCGCGAAGGCGAGTTTCAGCTTGGTACCCACGCCATCGGTACCCGCCACCAACACCGGCTCGCGAAAGCGCTTGCCCACCTCGAACAGTGCACCGAACCCGCCGATGCCTGCCAGCACTTCCGGGCGCATGGTGCGCTGGGCGAACGGCTTGATGCGCTCGATAAGCGCGTCACCCGCATCGATGTCGACACCCGCGTCGCGATAGGAAAGGGGACGGGGCGCGCCGGTTTGGGTCATGGGAGAGGCTGGAAGGTGGGACGGTGGGACCGTGGGACCGTGGGACCGCGGATGGGGCGACGCCTTGAGCGGCGTCGCTCCGGCGCGGTAAAGTGCTCCGTTTGCAGCGATTTTACCGGAAACGTTCATGGACCCTGGCAGCACCGTCTCGCGCGCAACGGCCGACGCGTCTGCGCGCCTGGCCGCGGAGCGCGCCGCCGCGGTCGACGTGCCTCGCGCCGCGGGCCTCGATGCCGTGCCGCCGCTGCCGCAGGGGCCGCAGGGGCCGCTGGCGTCCTGGCAGTACCTGTGGATTGTGGGTGCCATCGTGGTGCTGGCGGCAGCGCTGCACTGGCTCGGTCCGATCCTGACACCGTTCCTGGTGGGCATCATCCTCGCCTACCTCGGCACGCCGATCGTCAACCGCTGCGTCCGCGCCGGCCTGCCGCGCACCCTCGGCACGATCCTCGCCGTGATGCTGATGATGCTGCTCAGCCTCGGCCTGGTGCTGGTGATCGTGCCGCTGGTGCAGGCGGAGATCACCCTGCTGCTTGCGCGCCTGCCGGCACTGGCCGAGTTCTATGCCACGCGGATCGCGCCATGGCTGCAGGAGACCCTTGGTCGCTCCATCGCGCTCGACATCGCCACCTTGCGCGAGCTGATCTCCAACAACAGCCAGCAGGCCGGCGAGGTGGGCTTGCGGGTTCTCGCCGGGGTCCGCACCGGCGGCATGGTGGTGGCGAGCCTGGTCATCAACTTGGCGTTGATCCCGGTGGTGATGTTCTACCTGCTGCGCGACGGCCGGGGCATCGTCGCGCGCGTGGACGAATTGGTGCCGCGCCGGTGGGAGCCGGCGGTTCGGGGCATGGCCAAGGAAATCGATCACGTCTTGGCTGAATTCCTGCACGGCCAGATGCTGGTGATGATCGCCCTCGCGAGCTACTACGTGGTGGCGCTCTCGCTTGCCGGCCTGCAGTTCGCCGTGCCGATCGGGATCGTCACCGGATTGCTGGTGTTCATTCCGTACGTGGGCTTCGGCATCGGCCTCTTGCTCGGCACCCTTGCCGCGCTGTTGCAATGGACCGGGTGGCCGGCATTCCTGATGGTCATGAGCGTGTATGGGATCGGCCAGCTGCTCGAGAACTACGTGCTGTTGCCCTTCCTGGTGGGTCACCGCATCGGCCTGCATCCCCTGACGGTGATCTTTGCCTTGCTCGCTTTCGGGCAGCTGTTCGGCCTGGCCGGGGTGCTGCTGGCCCTGCCGGTCTCGGCGATGCTGCTGGTCGGGCTGCGGCGGTTGCGCGCGGCCTACATGGCGTCGGCGATCTATCGCGTATGACGGCGCCCCGCGTGCGTTCCCGGTTCGCGCACCTGGCCGAGACGGAACTGCCGGGGCGGAAAGCACACGAGTGCCATGGCAGGGGTCGCGCGGTGAGCGCCGCTGTCGACGCGACCGATGACCTTGCGTGCATAACGACCGCGGCGGCGGAGACACGCGGATGAGTGAGCAGCTGGTGTTCGAGCTCGCCCCGCCGGAAGCGCCGTCTTTTGCCAACTTCCTGGCCGGGGACAACGGCGAGGTGCTCGAGGCGCTGACCCGGATCGCCAACGGGACGGCCACCGAGACCGGGTTGCTGGTGTGGGGGGCGCCCGGATCAGGCAAGTCGCATCTCCTGCGGGCGACCGCGGCGGCGTGCGGAGCGCGGAGCCAGCGTGCGGTCGCGTTGCCCGCGCCGGACAGCCTCGAGGGACGCGAGATCGACGAGCTCGCCAGCCATCACTTGGTGGCGGTGGACGCGGTGGACACCGCCGATGCCCACGCGCAGGGACGGCTCTTCACGCTGTTCAACGCCTTGGCTGCGCAGGGTAGGCACCTCGTTGCCGCGAGCCGCGTTCCGCCGGCGCGCATGGCCGTTCGCGAGGATCTGCGCACCCGGCTGGGATGGGGCTTGGTGTACGAGATCACCCCGCTTGCCGACCACGCCAAGCCAGCGGCGCTCATCGCCTATGCACGGCAGCGCGGTTTCCGCCTCGCGCCTGACGTAGTGCGCTACCTGCTCGCGCATGGTCGTCGGGATATGGCGACACTGCTCGCCACGCTTGCCGCGCTCGATCGCCATTCGCTCGCCACCAAGCGCCCGGTGACCATCCCGCTGCTGCGCGCATGGCTGCAGGGCGAGCTTCCCGCCGCGGGCGCAGCGGAGAACGCTGACCGGATTAGTTCGGTTTCAAAGAAGGAGTAACCAATGCTGTCAACCGCCTAACACGGTGGCCGTTAATGGCATCGACACGGCGACACAGCAACGCGTCGACGCGTCGATGTGTCGGCCACCCAGACCCAGGATCCCCTCATGACCAAGCTGTTGACCGCAATGATCGCCGGCGCATTCGCGATCACCGCACATGCGCAGACGACCCCGTCGGGTGGGATGCCTGCCACTCCGGCGATGAAGGCCGCCCCTGCCACGACGTCGGCTACCGGCCCCTTCACGCCTACGCCAGCTGTACCGGCCACCCCGGCTGTTCCGGCTGTCAAGCCGTCATCGGATGCGGCCACCGCGACCGCCGCCGCCGGTGCAAACAAGACCGAGAAGCGAATCGTCAAGAAGTCCAAGAAGACGAGGAAAGCCAAGCCTGCCGTCTTACCCGTCGCTGCGATGAAGTAAAGACTTGTACGTGTGACTTGTACGTGTGCGGCAAAATGACCATGGAGTTGTCTTTTTCTGCTGTAAACCGTTATAATTCCAAGGCTTTACCCGCCTTGATTTGATGTTCCAGCGGCTTTCTAGCCGTACTATCACAACCACTAAGGGAATTACATGAACAAGCTCCTGCTCGCACTCGTTGCTGGCGCCTTCGCCCTAACCGCTTCCGCGCAGACTCCCGCCCCGGCGACTATTGCGCCGGCCCCGGCCATGAAAGCCGAAGCCAAGAAGGACGAAATCAAAGCCGACGCCATGAAGGACATGGCCAAGGCCGATGCCAAGAAAGAAAAAGCGGCTGCCAAGGCTCGCAAAAAGGCAGCCATGGCCGATGCCAAGGCTGGCGAGAAAAAGGCCGACGCCAAGGCCGACATGAAGAAGGACATGGCCAAGCACGACGCGAAGAAGGCCGACGTCGCCGCCGACATGAAGAAGGACATGGCCAAGGTCGACGCGAAAAAGGTCGAAGCCACGGCCGACATGAAGAAGGACGCCGCTGTCGTCAAGAAGTAACCAGTCCTTTCGCACCGAAAGGCAGGGGCTTCGCTCCTGCCTTTTTTGCATGTGGCCCCCCTGAGGCGATGACGACCCTGCGCGACAACCGCGACCCCCGACCGGTGGTCACCGTCGCGACGATCGTCGCCCGCGATGGCGCGTTCCTGTGCGTGGAGGAAGAAACGCGCGCCGGCCGCCGGCTCAACCAGCCCGCCGGGCATGTCGAAGGCGGGGAGACGATCCTCGCCGCGGCGATTCGCGAAACTCTCGAGGAAACGCGCTACGAAGTCGAACCCACCGAGCTCGTCGGAATCTATCGCTGGCAAGCCCACGCGGGCGCGCCCACCTTCGTGCGCTTCGCGTTTGCCGCGCGCGTCACGGCGCACCATCCGGGGCGATCACTCGATACCGGCATCGTGCGCGCAGAATGGCTGTCATATGAGAGCCTGGCGGCACGACAGGAGGATCATCGCAGCCCGCTGGTGCTGCGCTGTGTCGACGACTATCTCGCCGGTCGACGCCTGCCGCTGTCGCTGTTGACGGAGCTAACATGAGTCGCGGCAAGGTCGTGGTCGGGATGTCGGGAGGCGTCGATTCGTCGGTCGCTGCCTGGGTCCTGAAGCGCGAGGGGTACGAAGTCGTAGGCCTGTTCATGCAGAACTGGGAGGACGACGACACCGACGACTATTGCACGTCGCGGGTCGACCTCGTCGACGCCGCCTCGGTTGCCGACGTGATCGGGATCGACCTTGAAGCGGTGAATTTTGCCGCGGAGTATCGCGAGCGCGTGTTTGCCGAGTTCCTGCGCGAATACGCCGCAGGTCGCACGCCGAATCCGGACGTGCTGTGCAACAGCGAGATCAAGTTCCGTGCATTCCTCGACCACGCCCGCACGCTGGGTGCCGACTGGATTGCGACCGGCCACTACGCGCGGACCCGCCGCATCGGGGCGAGGGTCGAGCTGCTCAAGGCGCTCGACGGTACCAAGGACCAGAGTTATTTCCTGCATCGCCTAACCCAGGCGCAGCTCGAGCCGGTGCTCTTTCCCCTCGGCGCGATGCGCAAGCACGACGTCCGGGCGATCGCCCGCCGCGAGGGCATCCCGACCTGGGCCAAGAAGGACTCGACCGGCATCTGCTTCATCGGCGAGCGCCCGTTTCGTGATTTCCTGGCGCGCTACCTGCCGCGGACGCCCGGGCCCATCGTCGACGATGCCGGCCGGGTGCTCGGCGAGCACACCGGACTCGCGTACTACACCCTCGGGCAACGCCAGGGCCTGGGCATCGGTGGCACCCGCGATGGCGGCGCAGTCGGCAAGCACTTGCCGTGGTTCGTGGCCGCCAAGGATCGTGCGCGCAATGCCCTCGTGGTGGTGCAGGGCCACGATCATTGGCGGCTCTACCGCCGCGCGATCACCGCCACCGAGCTGCACTGGATCGCGGGATCGCCCCCCGACACGGCGCGGCTCGCAAATCTCGGCGCGAAGACGCGCTACCGCATGGCGGACGCGCGGTGTGCATTGACCGTGGGTGACGGCGGCGGCGCGCGGGCTGCCTTCGCATCGCCGCAATGGGCCCCTACGCCTGGGCAATACCTCGTCCTCTATGAAGGCGAGGCCTGCCTAGGCGGGGGGATCATCACCGACGACATGGTGGCCAGCGATGGCGCGGGTGCGGGCTACGCGCCGACGGACTCCGCACCGCTCGGCCGCGCGCCGCATGCTGCGTAGTCCCGACCGGGCGCAGCACGCTCCCTAGCCACGAAGGTGCCGTCGACACGCTAGAACGGGATGTCGTCGTCGAAGTCGTCGGTAGCCGGCTTTTTCGGTCCGCCGCTGCCGCGCGACGGTGCGCCAGAGGGGGCGCCTGCCCCGCTGCCACGCGACGGCGCACCGCCGCCGAAGTCGCTGTCACCGCCGCCACCACCGCCACCGCCGCGCCCGCCGAGCAGTTGCATGCGGTCGGCGCGAATCTCGGTCGTATACTGGTCTTTGCCTTCTTTGTCCTGCCACTTGCGTGTCTGAATGCGGCCTTCGACATAGACCGGCGAACCCTTCTTGAGATACTCGCCCGCGACCTCGGCCTGTCGGCCGAACAGCGAGATGCGGTGCCACTCCGTGGCTTCCTTGGTCTCGCCGCTGGTCCGATCCTTCCATTTCTCGGTGGTGGCAATGCGGATGTTGCACACGGCTTCACCGCTCGGCAGGAAACGTGTCTCGGGATCGGCGCCGAGGTTGCCGATCAGGATGACCTTATTGACGGAAGCCATGCTGCTTCTCCTATGAACATGCGGGTTGGATGTGGCATGCGCACCCCTAATACCGGGGCATGCGGACTTTCAGGGTGCCTGGTCGATTTCAGGGTGCCTCGTCGATCGCCGGCGGCGCCGCCATCGTCAATGCTACGGCAAACCAGACCGCCGTCAGAATGAGACAAAAGGTGAATACCGCCGCGGCCCCGTAGTGCTGCGACAGCCAGCCGCCGCAGACGGCCCCGACAAACGTCCCCAAGAACTGAACGCTCGAATAGACACCGACCGCCGTGCCCTTCACACCAGCGGGCGCTACCTTGGAGATGAGCGACGGCAGCGTCGCTTCGAGCAGGTTGAAGCCGGTGAAAAAGATTACCAGCGCACCGATGGCGACGGCAAGGCGAAGCCCCGCCAGGGCGAGCAACAACTGACCAAGAAAAAGCACGCCGATTGCGCCGACGAACACCGCCTTGGCCGCGCTGGGTGAATCGGCACGCAGCATCGCGGGCATCATCAGGGCCACCGACACCAGCAGCACCGGCAGGTAGACGAGCCAGTGTCGCGCCGGCTCGATGCCGCCGTCGCGCAGCAGGAACGGCACTTGCACGAACAGCGCCATCAGCGCGGCATGCAGGGCGAAGATGCCCCAGTTGAGCCGTAGCAGGCTGCCGTCGGTAAGCACGCGTAACCATCCGCCTCCCTCCAGGGCCGGGCGCTCGTGCCGGTCCGGCTGCGGCACGGATAGGAGCAACACGGGGATCGCGAGGCATGCGAGGGCGCCCGTCATGACGAACACGCCCGGCACGCCGATCACCGTGGTGAGCGCCGGTCCGGCGACGAGCGACAGCGCGAACGTGGCGCCGATGGTCATGCCGATTGCGGCCATGGCACGGGTGCGGACCCCCGTGCGCGTGAGATCGGCGGTGAGCGCAATCACGGCCGCGGAGATGGCGCCGGCGCCCTGAATCGTCCGGCCGACGATGACCCAGCTGATCGTGGGTCCCCATGCGGCGATGAGGCTACCGATCGCGAAAATCAGCAGGCCGAAGATGATCACGGGCTTGCGACCCCAGCGGTCGGACGCCCAGCCGAAGGGAATCTGCAGAATCGCCTGCGTGAGGCCATAGGCGCCGAGGGCGAGCCCCACCATGGTGTGATCGAGCCCGCCCGGCAGGGTCTCGGCATATAGGGCAAGCACCGGCAGCACGATGAACATGCCGAGCATGCGCAGACCGTAGATGCCGGCGAGTCCCGCGGTCGCGCGACGCTCGGCCGCTGTCATGCGCATGCGGGATGTTGCGGGGGAAGACACTGCGGACGCTGCCTGGGAGGCGCGAGTGGACATACGGTGGGGCGGTCGGAAGGGAGCGAACCGGGGGAGACGCTGGCGGCTCGGAACGCGCGTTCCAATCGGGGTATAGTAACAGGTTGTCCGCGCTCACCCGTGGTGCTGCGCCTTCGTCTGCTACCCGCTGCGGCGGCCGGCTCGGACACAGACGCGGTGGTGCGAACCGCCACAGCAAGCGATCCCACGACAGGCCACGCTTACAAGCACGCGACCGTTCCTGGCACGCCATCGAGCCGGCGAATTCCAGCCACGCCAACGGATCTCGCGCACAACGCATCCCGAGCACCAATACGCATGGAATACATCCGCATTCGCGGCGCGCGCACGCATAACCTTAAGAGTATCAACCTCGACCTGCCGCGGCATCGGTTGGTGGTCATCACCGGTCTGTCGGGCTCGGGCAAGAGCTCCCTCGCGTTCGACACGCTCTACGCCGAAGGTCAGCGTCGCTACGTCGAGTCCCTGTCGGCCTACGCCCGGCAGTTCCTGCAGCTCATGGAAAAGCCCGACGTCGACCTGATCGAGGGACTGTCACCGGCGATTTCGATCGAGCAGAAGGCCACCTCGCACAACCCGCGGTCGACGGTGGGCACGGTGACCGAGATCCACGATTACCTGCGGCTCCTGTACGCGCGGGTCGGCGATCCGTACTGCCCCGATCATCCCGAACAGAAGCTTGCTGCGATGACCATATCGCAGATGGTCGACGCTACCCTCGCGATGGCCGAGGACACGAAACTCGCGATCCTTGCGCCGGTGATCGTCAACCGCAAGGGCGAGCATCTCGACCTCTTCGTCGAGCTGCGTGCCAAGGGCTTCGTGCGGGTGCGGGTCGACGGCAAGGTGCACGAAATCGATGCCGTGCCCAAGCTCGCCAAGACGACCAAGCACACCATTGAGGTGGTCGTCGATCGGCTCAAAGTGCGGGCGGACCTGAAGCAGCGGCTTGCCGAGTCGTACGAAACCGCGCTGCGCACCGGCGACAGCCGTGCAATCACGGTCGAGCTCGATACCGGCGTCGAACACCTTTACTCCGCCAAGTTCGCGTGCCCGATCTGCAACTATTCTCTGGCCGAGCTCGAGCCCCGGCTGTTTTCGTTTAACAATCCGCTCGGGGCGTGTCCGCGCTGCGATGGCCTCGGCTCGATCAGCTTTTTCGATCCCAAGCGGGTCGTGGGCTTTCCGCAGCTCTCCCTCGCGTCGGGTGCGATCAAGGGCTGGGATCGCCGCAACCAATTCTACTTCCAGATGCTGCAGGGGCTCGCCAAGCACCTCGGCTTCGAGCTGGATCGGCCCTTCACCAAGCTGCCGGAGCGCGTGCAGCAAGTGGTCCTCTACGGCAGCGGCGCCGAGAAAATACCCTTCACCTACGTGTCGGAGCGCGGCAAGCCGCACGTGCGCGAGCATGTCTTCGAAGGCATCATTCCCAATCTCGAGCGGCGCTATCGCGAGACCGACTCGATGATGGTGCGCGAGGAGCTCGCCAAGTACCTCAACAACAAGCCGTGTCCGGAGTGCGCCGGCACGCGCCTGCGGCGCGAGGCGCGGCACGTCAAGGTGGGCAACGGCGCCGAGTCGCGCGCCATCTTCGAGGTCTCAGGCTGGCCGTTGAAGCAGGCGATCGAGTTCTTCAGTACCGTGCAGCTCGATGGCCAGAAGCAGGCCATCGCCGACAAGATCGTGAAGGAGATCGTGAGCCGGCTCTCCTTCCTCAACAACGTCGGTC
>JBDSND010000028.1:0-33807 GCA_039915505.1 Casimicrobiaceae bacterium | reverse complement strand
ACCACCATACTTCTTCGACATCACCGAGGTGATCGCCGCCGTCAGCGTCGTCTTGCCGTGATCCACGTGCCCTATCGTCCCCACGTTCACGTGCGGCTTCGTACGTTCGAACTTGCCTTTGGCCATGTCTGAAAACTCCTATCCGACGGTCGATCAGTAATGCGCTTAATCGCAGCGAGCTTCGAGTACAGCGATCTTGATTGCAAAGATGGCGCGGTGGGCGAGCGGGAACTCCGGGTGAACTGCAGCACCCATGATGGTGCCCATGGCGCGGATTGAACGCGCGACCTCTCCCTTACCAAGGGAGTGCTCTGCCACTGAGCTACATGGGCTCGGTCCAAAAGCGCCCCAGTACGCCTTGCGGCGAGCCCTGCTGCGCGTCACTTGCTGCTACCGCTGCTTTCGTTCCAATCCTGCTTTCGTTCCAATTCGAAATCACCCCGCAGGTGCTTTCGAATTGGAGCGGGTGAAGGGAATCGAACCCTCGTCGTAAGCTTGGAAGGCTTCTGCTCTACCATTGAGCTACACCCGCGCTTGACCTTCCTGCCACTGCCGTGCTCGCTGGTGCTTCCTTGGCCTCGGCCGGGCCGCCGCTCGCGGCCCGCGGCCGCCTAATGCCGGGCCAGGTGCCACGCGACTGCGACGAACCGATGCTGTCCCGATTTTTCCGGGTGCTTCCTTCTTTCGCCGACCCTTCCGTCCTTCTTTCCTTCTTCTCTCCTCTCGCCAATCCTTCCTTCTCTCGTCTTCTGGTGGAGGGGGAAGGATTCGAACCTTCGAAGGCAGAGCCGGCAGATTTACAGTCTGCTCCCTTTGACCGCTCGGGAACCCCTCCGACGGAAACCAGCCATTCTAGCAACTGGCCAGGATTCGCGCAAACCGACCGGGCGGCGTCGGACGGTGGCCCAGGCGGCGGGTTAAGGGCCCTAATAGATGCGGTAGGATATTGATTCACAATGGTTTAATTTCTTAGTATTGGGTAGCGGGCCGCCCCGCGGCACCCCAATCCGCCGACCCTGGTCTCCGGCCGCGATTGGCTACACTTCGGACCTTCCCAAGGCGCCGTCCATCATGGCTTCCGCGAGTTTCGATTACATCGTCGTCGGCGCTGGCTCGGCCGGTTGCGTGCTCGCCAACCGCCTCTCGGCGAGCGGCCAGCATACGGTCCTGCTCCTCGAGGCGGGACCGCCCGACAGGTATCCGTGGATCCACGTGCCGATCGGCTACGCCAAGACGATGTTCAACCCCGAAGTGAACTGGTGCTTTCGCACCGAGCCCGAGCCCCACATGAACGGCCGCGAAGTCTATTGGCCGCGGGGCAAAACGCTCGGCGGGTCGAGCGCCATAAACGGTCTCATTTACATTCGCGGCCAGCCCGAGGACTACGATGCCTGGGCATCGGCCGGGAACGAAGGCTGGGGATTCGACGACGTGCTGCCGTATTTTCGCAAGCTGGAGCACAACGTGCGCGGCGCCGACGCGTGGCGCGGCGTGGGCGGCCCGCTCTGGGCATCGGACATTCCGGTTGCACACGAGTTGATCGAGGCGGTCATCGCCGCCTGCGGCGAACTCGGCGTACCGCGCAATAACGATTTCAACGGTCCGCGCCAGGAGGGCGCCGGCTACTACCAGCTCACCACGCGCCGTGGCTTTCGCTGCTCGACGGCCGTCGCGTACCTGCGACCCGCGCAACGCCGTACCAATCTCCAGGTCATCACCAACGCTCACGCGACGGGGATCACCTTCGAGGGTGCGCGCGCCACCGGCGTGACCTACCGGCGCGGCGGCCAAGACTTCACGGTGCACGCTCGCCGCGAAGTGTTGCTGGCCGCGGGCGCGCTGCAGTCGCCGCAGCTCCTGCAACTTTCCGGGATCGGTCCACCCGATCTGCTGCGGTCCATGGGCCTCGCCGTGCGGCGGGCACACCCGAACGTCGGCGCGAACCTTCAGGACCATCTCCAGGCACGGGTCATCTTTCGCTGCACCAAGCCGATCACCACCAACGATGCCCTGCATTCCTGGTGGCGGAAGGCTGCGATGGGCGCGCAATACCTGTTCACCCGCGGCGGGCCGATGGCCGTCGGCATCAATCAGGGCGGCATTTTCGCGCGCACCGACCGACGGCTCGATCGCCCCGACGTCCAGTTCCACGTCGCCACGCTGTCGTCGGACATGGCGGGCTCCCCGGTCCACGACTTCTCCGGCTTCACGATGTCGGTCTGTCAGTTGCGTCCGGAGTCGCGCGGCTGGGTGCGCCTCAAGTCGCCTGACCCGCTCGCCGCGCCCGCCATGCAAGCCAACTACCTCGCCACCGATCTCGATCGGGCGACGCTGGTCAAGGGGCTGCGCCTCGCCCGCGCGCTCGCGGCCACCCGCGCCCTTGCGCCCTACGTCGCGGACGAATATCGTCCGGGGCGGGATGCGTCGAGCGACGCGGCGCTCCTGGAATTCGCGAAGGACACCGGCGGCACGATCTTTCATCCCTCGGGTACGTGCAAGATGGGGCCGATGACCGATCCCAGCGCCGTCGTGGATTCGCACCTGCGGGTGCATGGCATCGCCGGATTGCGCGTCGTCGATTGCAGCATCATGCCGACGCTGGTGTCGGGCAACACCAACGCGCCCGCGGTCATGATTGCCGAAAAGGCCGCGGACCTGATCCTGCAGGCTGCGGGCGCGACGTAGGGTCGCTCACGATCCATTCAACGGAGACGACGATGGGATGCTGTCACGCCGATTTCGCCCTGGTCGAAGGCAGCGACCGCGGCTTCACCGTGGGCATGCCCACGTTCACCTTTGGCGCCGGCGTCCTCGCCGAGGCCGGCGACCAGGCCCGTGAGCTCGGCCTGAAGCGCGCAGCGCTTTTCACCGACCCGTACCTGCGCGAGGGTGAGCACGTCGCCAAGGTGCGCCAGGCGCTGCGTGCGGCCGGCGTGGACGTCGCGATCTTCAGCGACGTCTTGATCGAGCCGACCGACGCCTCGTTCCAGGACGCGGCGCGGTTCGCTGCCGAGGGGCGCTTCGACGGGTACGTATCGGTCGGCGGGGGCTCGGTCATGGACACGTGCAAGGCCGCCAACCTCTACGCCTCGCAGCCGGCCGATTTCATGACCTACGTCAACGCGCCGATCGGCGCCGGGCAGAAGGTGCCGGGGCCGGTCAGGCCGCACATCGCCTGCCCCACGACCGCAGGCACCGGCTCGGAGACCACCGGCATTGCGATCTTCAACCTGCGCGCGATCAACGCCAAGACCGGCATCATCTCGCGCCGGCTCGTACCCACCATCGCGCTCGTCGATCCCGATGTGACCACGACTTTGCCTCGCAAGGCGATCGCCGCCAGCGGTTTCGATTGCATGAGTCACGCCCTGGAGTCGATCACGGCGCGGGCGTGGCCGCGACGGATGAGTCCCGTGCACGGTGTCGACCGGCCGGTATCGCAAGGAGCCAATCCGTTCTCGGACATGCTCGCGACGGAGGCACTGAAAAGCGTCGGCAAGCACCTCGTGCGCGCCGTCACCGATCCCTCCGACCGGGAAGCGCGCACCGAGATGATGTACGCCGCGATGCTCGCCGGCATCGCCTTCAACGCCGCAGGCTGTCACTTGCCGCACGGCCTTTCCTACGCCGTCTCCGGGCTCGCCAGGAACTGGCACGTCGAGGGCTACCCTGCGGACACGAGCCTCGTACCGCATGGCATGGCCGTGGTGCTCAACAACCCCTCGGTGTGGCGCTTTACCGCACCCGCGTGCCCGGAGCGCCATCTGCACGGCGCCCACTGCCTCGGTGCGGAAACGCGAGGCGCGCACGGCGCCGATGCCGGCGAGGTCCTCGCCGCGCGCGTGATCGAATTCATGCGGGCCACCGATATGCCGAACGGCATTGCCGCACTGGGATTTGGCGAGGCTCACCTCGACGCCCTCGCCGATGGCGCCGAGCCGCAATACCGGGTGATCCGGAACGCACCGAAGGACGTCGGCCGCGATGAACTGAAGGCCCTCTTCGCGGCGGCGCTGAGCTACTGGTAGGGTCCGTCGCACGCGGCGGCGCCACGCGTCGCAATCCGCCGTGCGCATGACACCCGCGGTAACACCAGCCCCGGTACGCGCGATGCAGCTCAGTCGCGGACCAGCGACTGGCCTGGCCGGACGCGCGTGAACTCGACCGGCACCGCTTCGACCGCCAGCGTGCCCCGCGCCGCGCGCACCCTGGTGAAGGTCGAAGCGTTGAGGTCGCCCGCCTCCGGATGATCGGCGCGGAAGTGGGCGCCGCGGGAGTTCTCGCGCATGGCGGCGGCGCGCACGATCACCTGCGACACGGCGATGAGGTTGTCGAGGTTCAACCAGTCGTGCCAGGTGAGGTTGAAGCTGCGTGACTGGCTTTCCGGCAGGCCGACGTGCGCGAGCTCGTCGGCGAGGCCCGCGAGCCCGGATTCCGCGCGCTGCAGGCCAATGGCATCGCGGACGATGCCTGCATCGTCCCACATGAGATCGAACAGGCGTTCGCGCACGTCGTCGAGGGCCCGCACATCGCCGCTGGCATCGGCCTTGAAGGGCGCCTCGGCGCGTGCGCGCGCGGCCTCCATGCTCGTGGCATCGGGCTCGCGCCACGTGGGCGCGTCCTGCAACCACACGGCGATGCGATCACCGGCGACGCCGCCGAACACCGTCGAGTTCGCGACCCCGTTGCCGCCGAGCCGGTTGGCACCATGCACGCCGCCGGAATCCTCGCCCGCGACGAACAGCCCTGCGCACGCGGTCCGGCAGTCCAGGCCGAACTCCACCCCACCCATCATGTAATGCGCGGTCGGCACCACCTCGACCTGGCCGGCCGCGAGATCGAATCCGCAGTCGGCGCATCGCTCGACCATGCCCTTGAACTGGCGGCGCACCTTGTCGGCACCGAGGTGGCCCATGCTGAGCCAGACCCCGCCGTTGGGTGTGGTGCGACCCGCACGCATCTCGGCGTAGATACCGCGCGACACGATGTCGCGCGTCGCCCGCTCGCCACGCGGGTCATAACGGGACATGAACCGCTCGCCGGCGCCGTCGAGCAGGTAGCCGCCCGCGCCGCGCAGGCCCTCCTCGAGCACGGTGCCCGTCATGCGCGTGTGCGTCCCGGCGAGGAGGCCGGTGGGATGGAACTGCACCATCTCCATATCGCGCAGCGGCAGGCCGAGGCGCAGCGCCATCGCCAGGCCGTCGCAACTCTTGTCGCCCGAGGGCGTGTGGTACTTGTACATTGTGGGTCCGCCACCGGTCGCGAGCAGCACCGCCCGCGCCTGAACGAACACATAATCGCCACTGCACACGTCCGCGAGCAGCACGCCGGCCAACGCGCCCTCGCGGTCGGTGACGAAATCGAGAGCCCGGCACTCCTCGAGACGATGGATGCCGCGCGCCCAGACCTGCTCGGCCAGGCGGTTGATGATCTCGATGCCGGTGAGATCGCCCTTGTGCACCGTCCGATCGAAGGTCTGGCCGGCAAACGCCTTCTGGTGGATGGTGCCATCGGGATTGCGATCGAAAAAGCAGCCCAGCTCGTTCTCGAGCTCGTGGATGCGCTCGACCGCGCCATTGACGAGCGCCCACGCGAGGTCCTGGTTGGGTAACCACTTGCCACCCTCGATGGTGTCCATGAAGTGGCGCTCGATCGAGTCTCCGGGGGCGAGGGCCACGTTGTAGCCACCCTGGACCATGCGCGTACAGCCGCACTTGCCGAGCAGCCCCTTGACCGCGATGGTGACGTGCAGCGCCGGACCGGACCGAAGCGCGTGCAAGGCGGCGAACAGACCGGCCCCGCCCGCCCCGAGGATGAGCAGATCCGTCTGCAGGCGCTGCATAGGCTTCGCTACCCCGCGACGCCCAGCCGGGCGAGCGCGCCGGCCCGCCGTGCCTGCGCATCGGCGTTGACGATGTCGTAAAGGCTGCCGCCGTGCGCGTCCATCGCCACCAGCAGCGGTCCGAAATCGCGTACCCGGAAATGCCACAGGCTTTCGGGATTGAGGTCATCGAGGTCGACCGCCTCGATCGCCTCGATCCACGTGGTCTCCAGCGCCGCGGTGCCGCCGATGATCGCCAGGTACACCCCGCCATGCTCTCGGAACGCGGCAAGGGACGCGGAACCGAGCCCGCCCTTGCCGATGATGATGCGCACCCCATAGTCGGTCATCAGCGGCTCGGTGAAGCGCTCCATGCGCGCGCTGGTGGTGGTGCCGATGCACACTGGCGCGTAGCCGGCGGGATGCTCGGTCGACGGCGCGACCTTGCGCACGTTCGGCGCGGTGTGGATCACCGCGTGTCCGGCGAGATCGAACCGCGTCCGGCGGCCATGATCGAACATGGCGATCTGGGTCGCATCGCGGATCCCGAACAGTGCGCCCTGGAGCGTGACCGTGTCGTTCTTCGCTAGTTCGCGGATCTGCGCCTCGCTCGCCGGACAGCTGATCTCGTGGTGGGCCATGTCAGTATCCGTAGCGGGTGTCGGTGTCGGTGAGAATCGCGCTCGCCCGTCGTGCCGAGTGGCATTGCATGTTCACCGCCACCGGGTTCATAGTGATGTGGGTCGCCGCCAGCTCGACGTGCACGGCGAACGCGGTAGCGTCGCCACCGAGCCCCTGCGGTCCGATGCCGAGCATGTTAGTGGCCTCGGTGAGCTCGGCCTCGAGCGCCGCGCCTGCGGGATCGTCGCACTGCGATCCGAGCGGCCGCGTCGCCGCGACCTTGGCGAGGTGCACGCACAGGTCGGAGGTGCCGCCGACGCCGACCCCGACAATGGTGGGTGGGCAGGTCTTGCCGCCGGCGGCGAGCACACAGTCGACGACGAAGGTCTTGATCGCCGCCACGCCTTCGGCCGGGATCGCCATGCGCAGGAACGAGTTGTTCTCCGAGCCGCTGCCTTTGGGAATCATTTGCAGCCGCAGGCCCTCGACCTCGGCTGAAAAATCGATGTGGATGACGGGGACACCGATGCCACAGGATGAATGCTCGTTTTGCCGGGTCAACGGATGCACCACCGACGAGCGCAGCGGATGCTCGCGGGTAGCGCGCTCGCAGCCGCGGCGGATGGCTTGCTTCAGGGCCATGCCGTCGAGCTCCACCCCAGGGCCGATCAGCACGTTGTAGATCGGCAACCCGGTGTCTTGGCAAAGAAGGTTTTCGGTGCGCTCGGCGACCGCGATGTTCTCGATCATGGTGCCGAGCACTGCCTTGGCGGTCGTACCGGTCTCGCGCGCGGCCAGGCGGTCGAAACCGGCCTTGATATCCGGGGGCAGTTGCTTGAGGGCGCGAATGTAAAGCGTCTTGGCCGCTTCCTCGATGCGTTCGGGAGCAATTTTCATGGCAGTCATCCGAGGTTGAGGGCGAACAGGAGCGCGGCGACGGCGGCTATCCCGAATACGCCGGCGATGAGTGCTGGCTGCCAAGTCCTGCGCCAGCCGCGCCATTCGACCAGCAGGAGGCGCAGACCGCCGGCGAGGTGCGCAGCCAGCAGGAACACCAGCACGGTCTCGGAGAAGCGCAGCAGCGGCGCTTCGGTCCAGCGCAGAAAGTTGTCGAGCGATGCCTCGCCGTCAAGCGCCGTGCCGAGAGCAAGGAAATGCAAGGGCAGGAACAATGTCAGCAGCACGCCGGAGGTTCGATGCAACGCGAACGCCCACCATCCGGCGTGCCCGTGCGCGCGCCAGTCGGCCTGCAACGCGGGGGCATCCGCCGACCGGATGAAGCCCGTGCTCATGGCCAGGCCACCGCGGCAACGGCACGCATCCCGCCGGCGAACAGCAGGATGGCGACGCCGACCATCGACAAGTCGAGCAGCCGGCCGCCGCGGCCGGCCGCCTCGACCACGACGTTACGCAGCCCAATCGGACCATGAATCGCGACCGCGACCACGAAAATACCGTAGAACGATGCCCACATGACGCTGCCGCGCGTGCGGCCGAAGATCTCGGCTGCAGTGAGCCCGCCCTGGACCGCGAGGATCATCGTGGCGAGGTGCACCACCACGCACAACGCGAGCACGGCGGCGCTGATACGCGAGGCCACCCACAGCAGCGCTTCGCGCCGGGCCGGGGTCATGCTGCCCCTTCTTCCCTCGTGGCCGGCACCCGCATGCGGCCGTGGTTGCGCAGGTGCGCGGACGTGCCTGCGGCGCTCATAGCTCACCGGCGAGCGCGGCCTTGGCGGTGGCGCGTTTCAGGCCCGTGATCGCGTCGGTCGGCGCGAGATGCTTGGGACAGCGCTCGCTGCAGGTCTGCTGGGTGTGGCAGGCATGGCAGCCGGCATCACCGGCCACCGCAGCGAGACGGACACTGCGACCGCCGTCGCGGACGTCGTTGACCAGGGTCCACGCGCGGTTGAGCGCCGCCGGTCCGAGGAACGCGGGCTTCCAGCGCACCACGTCGCAGCTCGCGTAGCACACCCCGCACCCAATGCACTCAATCGCCGCATCGACGGCGCGCCGCGCGGGCGACTCTGGCGCGACCTGCGCAAACGGTTCGGCGCGCGTCGCGGTCGGCACGAAGGCGCCCTTAGCCTTCGCCCATTTGTCGAAAAAAGGTCGCATGTCGGTGACCAGGTCGCGGATGACTGGAAGGTTCGCGAGCGGTCCGATCTCCAGGCTGCCGGTGGGAGCCACGGTCTTGACATGCGTCCGGCACGTCCACCGTGCCTTGCCGTTGACGGTCATTGCACACGACCCGCACATCCCCACGCGGCAGGCAAAGCGATATGCCAGGGTCGGATCTAGGGCCCGCTGGATATACGTCACCACGTCGAGCACAGTCTGGCTGGGCGCGCCGGGAACCGGGTAGTGCTCGAAGCGGCCGTTGCCCCTCGGATCGGTGCGATAGACCCGGACATCGAGCGTGGCGGGCGGCTGGGATTCGGTCATGGGCAGCGCGGCAGGGCCGGACACGATTGTCCGGCGGCACGTCATATGCAAATCATACGCGGCTCACGACGTCCAGCCCGCGGACCCTCTAACGGCGGCCGCCACCGGAATCGTCGAGGAGCTTCAGGCGTTGCACCTTGCCCGATGGCCCTTTCGGCAGCTCGCTCAAAAACCGGAACTGACGTGGCGTCTTGTACCGACCGAGCAGCGCCAGGCAATGCGAACGCAGCGCGTCTTCCTCAAGGTCGACGCCGGGCTTCAACACCACGCACGCGAGGATCTCCTGACCGTAATCCGGGTCGGGAATGCCGACCGCCGCGGCTTCCAGCACGGCCGGATGTTGCAGCAGCGCCTCGTCGATCTCACGCGGCGCGATGTTCTCGCCACCCTTGATGATGAGTTCCTTGAGCCGGCCGGTGATGAAGTAGAACCCATCCTCGTCGCGAAAGCCGAGATCGCCGGTGGCGAGCCAGCCGTCCCGCGACACCGCGGCGGCGGTCAGTTCCGGAGCCTTGTAGTAGCCCATCATGACGCTCTCGCCACGTAGCTGGATCTCGCCCGCCTCGCCCGCCGGCAGCACGCGGCCGTCGGGTGCAACGACGCGCGCTTCGATGCCGACCGGTTCCCCGGGGGAGCCGAGCTTACGCGCCTCGGGCTCGATCGGATTGGCGAACGCCACGGACGCACATTCGGTGAGTCCCATCGCTTCGAGCACCGAGATGCCGAACCGTGCCTCGAAGGCCCGATGCTGCTCGGGTGGAAGCGGTGCGGAGGCCGAACGTGCGAAGCGGATCTCACGGCAGGCTGCGTGTTGCGCAGCGGTCGGCGCCTCGCCGTGCAGCAAATAGGCAATGATGGTGGGCACCACGTTAAGCCAGGTCGGACGGTACGCCTCGACCAACGGCCACCAGCGCGAGGTGCTGAAACGATGCGGCATCACCACGCTGCCCCCGGACACCAGCGGGGCGAGGGTGGCAATGCACTGGCCGTTGATATGGAACAGCGGCAGCGACGACAGCACCCGGTCGACCGGACCGAGGCGATGTGCGGTCGCGACGGCCCGCGCGGCGTGCACCAGGCTGCGGTGCGACAGCAGCGCGCCCTTGGGCAAGCCCGTGGTCCCGGAGGTGTACATGAGCAACGCCGCGGTGTCGGGCGTCGGCGGCGGTGGACAGGTGCGCGGGAGCGGGCGGCCGAAACCAAGGGCGTCGGGGCTGGTGACCCGCACGACGGCGCGGCTGCCCGAACGCACGGCGGCATCGCGCAACCGATCGGCGTAGCCCGCTTCGGCAAACACCAGGCGGGTTCCCGAGTGGGGCAGGATGTACTGGAGCTGTGCGTCCTGGGCGAGCAGGCTCATCGGCGCGACCACATAGCCCGCATACATGGCACCCAGGAAGATCGTGGCGGCAGACACGCCGTTGGGCAGCAGGAACGACACCACCTCGCCGGGGGGAATGCCGGCGGCGGCGAGCTCGCCGCCGATCGCCTGGCAGATCTCCCGCAGCGCGGCGTAGGTGATGGTGCTATCCGGTTCCGGCGCCAGCAGGAACGGGGCGTCGGGCGTGGCCTCGGCATGCTCATCGATCACCGCGCGGATGGTGCGAAGGGTCATGGACCGCGCCTCTCGACCCGACCGGGAGCGCATCCGCGCACGACGATCGTCAAGCGCCGTACCGCCGTCGGTAAGCGCCGAACAGCTCGTCCTCGGAAGGCTCGTGCACAAGTGCTGGCGCAAGGGGGCGGACGACCCGCGTGATGTTCAGGAAATGGCGATGGTTAAGGTTGTCGGCGATGCTGTTTCGTCCCCACGTGCCGCAACCCATCGAAAGGGAGAACGGCAAGGCGTTGTCGAAACTTCCTCCAGTCGCGAAGCAATGCGCCTGGTTGACGATTACGCGGCACACTGGAAGGGTCAGGCCGAGTGTCGTCGCGCGCTCGGGCTTGCGCGTGTGCAGGCCGACGGAGTGGCCTGCACCCTGGTGGCGCAGCAGACGGGTCGCCAGCGCCGCCGCGGCCGCGAAGTCGGGAACGCGATAGAGCGCCAGGACCGGCGAGAGCTTCTCGCCGCAGAACGGATGTTCCACACCGACTGCGTCGGCGGGCTGCGGAACGACCAGGAAGCGCGCTGTGCGAGTCTCCGGCCGCGCCAATCCCGCGCGCTCGGCCAGGACTCCGGCCGCGCGGGCGATGAATGCCGGGGAAAGCGTGCCCCCCGGGAACATCGCCGCCTGCAGCTCCCGAACCTCCGCGACATCCAGGATGCAGCCGCCGACCCGTTCCAGGGCGCTGCAGAACACGTCGTGGACCGCGTCCACTACGATGACACTGTTCTCCGAAGAGCAGCTGGTCGCATGGTCGAACGTTTTTGAGCGGGCGATCTTGTCGGCTGCGTCGTCGAGCGGCGCGGTCTCATCGACGATCACCATCACGTTGCCGACGCCGACGCCGATCGCCGGCGTGCCGCTTCTATACGCCGCGCGCACGTTGGTCGCCGACCCCGTGGCGATCACGAGATCCACCTGGCGCATGAGCTCCAGGGTATGCGCGCGGTCGACCGGCGCCGGAAGCTGCTGCACGAGGTCGCGCGGCGCACCGATGCGGTCGAACTCGGCGTGGATGAATTCGATGAGCAGCGCCAGCGTGGCATGGCCCTTGGGCGACGGCGCAAGCACGATCGCATTGCGACCCTTGAGGGCGTTAATAATGTTGTTCGCCGGCGTGGCGCCGGGATTGGTGGACGGCGTGACGGCGCCCACGATGCCCACCGGACGCGCGATCTCGGTGAGCCCCGCCAGCGGGTCGTCGCGAATGATGCCGACGGTCCGGGCGCCGGCCAGGTCGCGCATCAGACCCATAGTCTTGCGCCGATTCTTGGCGATCTTGTCGGCGACGTTGCCGAGGCCGGTATCGGCCACCGCACGCTCCGCCAGCGCGCGATTGCGCGCGGGCTCGACGATCGCCCACGCCGCCGCCATCGCGGCATCGTCGGCCTGGGCCTGCGACCAGCCGTCGGCGCTGGCCTGCGCCGCGCGGGCGCGGGCCACGAGACCGGCAACGGTGGCGCTCACCGCTTCGGTGCCAGCGGGCCCAGCCGAAGACACCGTCACGCCCATCGCCTCACTCCGCCTTGATGCGCGCTTCGCGAATCACGTACTCCCATTTCTTGAGCTCGTCCTTGATGATGGCGTCGAATTCGGCAGGGGTGCTGCTCACCGCTTCGGCGCCCTGCAGCAGGAGCTTGTCGCGGACCTCGGGCATGGCGAGCACCCGGCGCAACGCCGCCTCCCACTTCGCGATCACCGCGGGCGGGGTCTTCGCGGGCATCAGGGCACCGTACCACGAATTGACCACGCAGTCGGCGACGCCCGCCTCCGCCATCGTGGGCACGTCGGGTGCGACCACGCTGCGGCGATCGCTGGTCACCGCGAGGGCTTTCAGGCGGCCTGATTTCACGTACTGCCAGGCTGCGGGCATGGACACGAACAGCAGTTGCACCTGTCCGCCAAGGGTGTCGGTAACGGCGGGACCGCCCCCCTTGTACGGGATGTGCACCAGGTCGACACCGGCGCGCAGCTTGAAGAGTTCCCCGGCGATATGCCCCGGCGAGCCGGTGCCGACGGAGGCGAAGTTGAGCTTGCCCGGTTGCGCCTTGGCGAGCGCGATCAGCTCGGCGATCGTGTTCGCCGGCACGCTGGGATGGGCGACCAGGATCTGCGGGATGCTGGCCGCGAGTCCGATCGGCGCGAAGTCCTTCTCGACGTCGAATGGCAGCTTGGCGAAGAGCTTGGGATTGATGGTGTGAGACGAGAGCGTGAACAGCACCGTGTAGCCGTCGGGCGCCGCCTTCGCGACGAGGTCGGTGCCGATATTGCCCGCCGCGCCGCCGCGGTTGTCGATCACGATGGGCTGGCCGATTGCCGGCGCGAGCTGCTCGACCACGATGCGCGCGACGATGTCGGTCCCGCCCGCGGGGGGATACGGCACGACCATGCGGATCGCATGGGACGGATACGCCTGGGCCAGCGCCCCGCCGGTTGCCATCGACACGCCCACCAAGAACACCAGCCCCAACGCACGACCCATCTCCCGCATGTCGCTTCTCCCCTGTGGTCGGCGCGCCGGACGCGCCCTTGGATATCGGCCTGCCGCTGCCCGCATTGGGTGCCAGGCAGGGACCTCCCCTCGCCTCACCCAACTCGCGTCACGTCACTTCGCGGCCGTGGACTTGTACTTGGCGAGATGCCGCACCGGCAGAGCCAGGGCGTCGCGCCGGAATGGATCGCCGAGCTCGCGGGTCACCATCATCTCCAGGATCGTGGTCTTACCTTCCCGTTGCGCGCTCGCCGCAGCGGCGAGCGCAGGTCCTACGTCGGTCAGCTTGTCGATGGTGTGACCCTCCGCCCCCATGGCGCGCGCCACCGCTGCCCAGGAGGGCTGCTTGTCGAGGTTCACACCGATGAACCGGTTCTGGTAGAAGTCGACGTGGTTCTTCTTCTCGGCACCCCACTGGCCGTTGTTGAACACCACCGCAGTCACCGGGATGGCCTCGCGCATGCAGGTCTGGATCTCGCCGAAGCTCATGCCCCAGGCACCGTCGCCGACGTAGGCAATCGCCGGACGCTCGGGCGCAGCAAGCTTGGCGCCGATGATGGTCGGGAAGGCATAGCCGCAGTTGCCGAAGCTCATTGCCGCAAACATCGAGCGGGCGCGATCGAAGCGCAGGTAGCTGTTCGAGACCGAGCAGATGTTGCCGATGTCCGTGGACACCATGGCGTCGGCAGGCATCGCCCGCTCGAGCTCGCGGAGCATCTGCCGGGGATGCATGCCGCCGGCATCGCGGGCCACCTCCACCGACCACGCGTCGCGCTCGTGCGACCAATCCCCCAGCTCCTTCTCCCACGCGGCCTTGGCCTCGCGGACGGTGGCGAGCCGTTGCTCCCTGTTGCCGGCCGACGCGAGCTGCCGCCCAGACAAGCGCGTAACCAGGGCCCGGGCCGCCGCGCCCGCATCGCCGCAGATGCCCACGGTGATCGGCTTCACCAGGCCGAGCATCTTGGCATCGGCATCGACCTGGATGATCTTAGCCTCCTTGGGCCAGTACTCGAGGTCGTACTGCGGCAGCGTGCCGAACGGGCCGAGCCGTGTCCCCAGCGCCAGCACCACGTCGGCGTTGCTGATCAGGGTCATGGCGGCCTTGGAGCCCTGGTAGCCGAGCGGACCGCACCACAGCGGATGTGACGCGGGGAACGAATCGTTGTGCAAATAGCTGTTGCACACCGGCGCCTGGAGAAGCTCCGCCAGGGCGACCGCATCGCCGGTCGCGTCGGCCATGATCACCCCGCCACCGGAGAGGATCACCGGGAATTTCGCACTGGCGAGGAGTTCTGCCGCCGCGTCCAGGCTTTGCTCGCCACCTGCCCCGCGCTCGATGCGCACCGGCCGCGGGATCTCGCAATCGATGTCACCGTAGAAGAAGTCGCGGGGAATGTTGAGCTGCGTCGGGCCCATCTCGAGCAGCGCACGGTCGAAAGCACGTGCCGTCAGCTCGGCCATGCGCGCCTTGTTGTTGACGTGCGCCTGGTACTTGGTGATACGGGAAAAGATCGGCAGCTGCTCGGTTTCCTGGAATCCGCCGAGGCCAAGGGTCATTGAGCCGGTTTCCGGCGTCACGACCACCACCGGCGAATGCGCCCAGTACGCCGCGGCCACGGAGGTCACGAAATTGGTGATGCCTGGCCCGTTCTGGGCGATGCACACGCCGTGCTTGCCCGACACCCGCGCGTAGCCGTCGGCCATGTGACCGCCGCCCTGCTCGTGCGCCACCGAGACGAAGCGGATCCCGGCCAACGGAAAGAGGTCGAGCGCATCCATGTAGGCCGAGCCGACGATACCGAAGACAGTTTTCACCCCCTGGGCGACGAGGGTTTCGACAAACGCCTCGGAGGGCGTCATGCGCTGCTTGCCGGCGACGGCGAGATTGGCGGTGTCGGTCATAGTGTTCATGGCAGTTTCCTTGAAATGACGGCGCGCGTAGGCCTTGTCCCGTGCGCCGCGAACCCCGCGCGCTGGATCGGCCACGCTACTCCAGCAGTGTGGCCGGTTCGACGAACGCGTAGCCGAGCGCCTCGGCCACCGGCTGGCAGGTGACCTTGCCAAAGGCGATATTGAGCCCGCGGGCAAGATGCGGATCGTCGGCCAGGGCACGACGCCAGCCCTTGTCGGCGAGCGCCAACACGCAGGGCAGGGTCGCGTTGTTGAGCGCGAAGGTCGACGTGCGTGGCACGCCGCCGGGCATGTTGGCGACGCAATAGTGCGTGACGCCGTCGACCACATAGGTCGGCTCGGCGTGGGTGGTGGGCCGCGACGTTTCGAAGCAGCCGCCCTGATCGATGGCGACGTCGACCACGACAGCCCCCGGCTTCATGCCGCGTACGAGCTCCGCGGAGACGAGCTTCGGCGCCGCGGCGCCCGGAATCAGCACACCTCCGATCACGAGGTCCGCGGTGGTCACATGGCGCTCGACCGCGTCGCGCGTGGAAAACACCGTGTTGAGCGGCCGCCCGAACTGCCGCCACAGCGCGCGCAGCACTTCGTTGCTGCGATCGAGCACCCACACCTCGGCGCCCATCCCCAGCGCGATGTGGATGGCATGCGAGCCGACCACGCCGCCGCCCAGAACCACCACCTTGGCAGGATCGACGCCCGGCACGCCGCCGAGCAGGATGCCCAGGCCGCCGTGCGGCTTCTCGAGGTAATAGGCGCCGGCCTGGATGGACATGCGGCCTGCCACTTCCGACATCGGCGCCAACAGCGGCAAGCCCCCGGTCGACGAGGTGACGGTCTCGTAGGCGATGCACACCGCGTCGCTCTCCACGAGCTCGCGCGCCTGGTCGGGGTCCGGGGCGAGGTGGAGGTAGGTGAAAAGCACCTGGCCGGAGCGGAGCATCTTGCGCTCCGCAGCCTGCGGCTCCTTGACCTTCACGATCATGTCGGCGGTGGCGAAGACCTCCGCTGCCGCGGCGACGACTCTGGCACCGGCGCGACGATAGGCCCCGTCGTCCATGCCGATGCCCGCGCCGGCGTCGTGCTCGACCGCCACCTCGTGACCGTGGGCGACGAGTTCGCGGACACTGGCGGGGGTGAGCCCAACGCGATTCTCGAGCACCTTGATTTCCTTCGGAACCCCGACGCGCATTGTCACCGCCTGGCAAGGATGGAACGGCCGCAGCGCAGCGCGCCACGGCGGACGATTGTAGCCGACCCCGGGACGGTGACCACGACCGATCCGACGAATCTAACGGTTCAGCAAGGCGAGCGACAGCCAGGGCACGAAACCGACCGCGAGCGCGACCACCACCATGCCGATCACGAAGGGGGTCGCGCGGCGCGCGATCGCCGTGATCGAGGTGCCGGTAAGGCCCGACATCACGAACAGGTTGAGTCCCATCGGCGGGGTAATGAACCCGAGCCCGAGCGCGGTGATCATGAACACGCAGAAGTGCACCGGGTCCATACCGATCTTCTGCGCGACCGGGGCGAGCAGCGGTGCGAGGATGACGATGTTCGGCGTGGTTTCCATGAACATGCCGGCGACGATGAAGAGCAACAGCATAAGAAGGATCAGCGCCATGCGGTTATCGGTGATCGCGGCCAGGCCCCGCACCAGATCTTGCGGCACCCCGAGCACGGTCAGCGCTTGCGAGAAGAGCACCGCGACGGCAATGATCGGCAGGATGACGCCGTTGACCCGCGCCGACGTCTCCAGCATCGCCGGGAAATCCTTGAGGGAGATGGTCCGCTGCAGAAGCCCTACGACCAGCGCTACCGCCACGGCGACCGCGGCCGATTCGGTGGGGGTGAAGATTCCGGAATAGATCCCGCCCAGGATGATGAACGGGACGGTGAGCGCGAGCTTGGCGGCGTTGAGCGCCGAGAACCAGCGGCGCCAGGAGAACGGCTGGCGGGAGTTCTCGTAGCCACGCAACCGGTTCACCACCAGGTTGGTGGCGATCACGCTCATCAGGACGAGAATGCCGGGGATGACCGCGGCCACGAACAGCGTGGTCGCGGAGATGCCGAGCACGAGGCCGATGATGATGTAGGAGATCGACGGCGGGATCAGGATGCCAGTGCAAGCGCCGGAGGCTACCAGTGCGCAGGCGTAGGGCTTGGGGTAGCCGCGCTCGACGAGGCGATCCATGGTGATCCGGCCGATGGCGGCGGCATCGGCTGCATCGGAGCCGGAGATGCAGGCAAAGAAGCCGCAGCCGAGCACGGTCGACGTGCCGAAGCCGGTGCGCAGGCTGCCGGTGGTGGCCTCGGCGAAATCCAGCAGCTTGTAGGCGAGTCCCGACCGGACCATCACGTCCCCGGTCAGCACGAACAACGGGATGGCGATCAGGGCGAACGAATCCACGCCCTGGAAGAGCGCCTCGCCGAGCAGTGACAGCGGCAAGGCCCCGGTCTGCAACAGCAGCACGATGGTGCCGATGCCGACCGCGACCCAGAACGGCACCGCGAGCAGCAGCAACACCACGATCGACAAGAGGCAGACGGAGACGGCCATGGGGGTCGGTGGCGTGGACGCGGATCGGTCAGTCGAAGAGCAGCGTGCCGGTATAGGGCGGGCGGCCGGCACGGATGTTGGCGAGGTCCCGGAGGATCGATTGCACCACCCGCACCAGCATCATCGCGAAGCCGAGCGGCACCGCGGCCTGGAACCAGACCTGGCTGATGCGCAGCGCCGGCGAAAGGGCGTCGAAGCGGATCATGGTCTGGACGGTCTGCAACGACCAGTACAGCGCGAACCCCGCGAACACCAGGGTGACCACCTCAGAGAAGAGGTAAATGCTGCCCGCGACCCGTGGCGACAGCCGGCTGGTCACGATGTCGAAACGGATGTGGGCGCGTTGCTTGACGGCATAGGACGCGCCGACCCAGCCGAGGTAGATGAAGGCGAAGCGCGCCGCCTCCTCGCCCCACAGCGACGAGAAGTCGAGCACGAAGCGGCGGATCACCTCGCTCACGATCACGAACACGATGAAGCAGTAAAAGACGAGCATGAGGTACCGCTCGCCGTTGCGATCGAGGCCTTGCAGGAATGCGCGCATACACCTCCTCCGCCGGGCCGGCGCGTGGTCGGCCCGGTCGTTTCCGCTTGCTGGACGGGGGTCAGCCCTTGTAGTCGTCGACGGTAAACTTGCCCTTGGTATTGGCAGCCGTCTTGAGCTTGTCGAAGGTCGCGATCGACCCGGCAAGCTCCTTCTTGATATCGTTCCACTCGGGGCGCTGCTCGCCGGCGGCGTCGACCCAGCGCTTATGCTCCGCGTCCGTGGGCTTGTAGAACTTCACACCAGCCTTGCCGAGCGCGTCCATGGAGTTCTTGCGAGCGACGGGGATCTGGGCGAAGCTTTCGCCCTGGGTCTTCTCGCTCGCCTCCTCGAACTTCGTCTGCATGTCCTTGGGCAGCGCCTGGAACCAGCCGTAGTTGGCAGCGAACATCTGCGCATCGGGGACGGAGTCGACCAGGCTGATGGACTCCAGGATGTCGATGAACCCGAACGTGTAGAGCGCGCCCACGGCTGGATCGAGCGCGTCGGCTACGCCCTGCTTCAAGGCCGAAGGCGTCTCGCCCCATGCCACCACCGTCGGATTCGCGCCCGTCAGGCGGTAGAACTGCTGCAGCAGGCGTGACGACGGCACCCGCATTTTCAGCCCACGCATGTCGTCGGGCGTCTTGATCGTCTTGCCGAGCCCCTTGCGCGCCGCCACCGTGCGCGGGTCCACCGTGAAGTAGAACATGGGCTTGTAGCCCTTGACGGTCACCTTGGGCGTGATCTCGCCGTTCCACACGGCGGAAGTGACGAGGTTGGCGAAGCGCTGGTTCTCGCCGCACCAGAACGGAATGTTGATCACGTCCACGATCGGGGCAAAGGGCGAGAAATTCGACAGCGAAACCGACCCGCCCTGAACGGTGCCGGCCTGTACCTTTTGTGCGAGCGCGCTGCCGACACCCAGCTGGCCCGACGGGAAAAGCTTCACGTAGACGGCGTTGCCGGACAGCGTCTCGAGGTTGTCTTTGAACTGGGTCTGCATGATGGGGTAGGTCTTGTAGTCGTCCGGCTTGTACTCGGTGGCGAAGATCATTACGTGCTTCGCCGCCTTCTCCTTCGCCTCCTCGCTCTCCGCCGCATGGGCGAGATCCGCATCCGACCACAGGTAGCCGCCGCCGACTGCGAGCACGGCCGTGGTGAAGCCGTAACGACTCACCACCTCCAGAAAACGCCGACGCGCCGGCACGGTTGTGGCGCCGCCATCCTTGGTACGGTCATTCATTGGGTTCCTCCTCAGGGGCTTTCGGTTTATGGTTGATGGGTGAGGGCGACCTCGCCTCCAGCACGAGCAGGCCGGCGACGAAGAACACCATGCACAGCAGGACCAGCACAAATTCGCCGACGTCGCCAAAGCTCGCGACATCGGCGCCGAACTTGATGCGGGCAATGCGCAGGGCCATATTGGCCAGAAAAGCCAGCAGCAGCAAGCCCGCGATCGAGAAGGGCACGGTGCAGCGCATCATGGTCCGATCGCCGCCACTTCAGTGCCGCGCCGTGATAGCACCGGGACGGAGCAGGATCTTGGCGGCGCCGCTCGCGCCACGGTCGAGATCCACGAATGCGTCGGCGCCCTCGGCAAGCGGCCGCTCCTCGACCCACTCGAGCGCGCCGTAGACGCCGGCCGCCAGCGCGGCGACAGTGGCCTTGAGGTCGGCCATCGCATAGGTGTAGGTCCCGATCAAGGTGATCTCCGCGAGGGTCAGCTTTCTCATGTCGATCTCGCTCGCCCAGTCCTGCAAACCGATGTGCACGACCACGCCGCCGGGTCTCACGGCAGCCAGTGCAGCGGAACGGGTCTGCCTGCCGCCAACTGCGTCGATCACGAGGTCGACGGCACTTTCCCCAATACCGCCGCCGGCAGTCGGGTCGAACACTTCCAGATTCCCGGCCTTCGCTGCCGAGGCACGCCGGCGCGGATTGGTCTCGGCAACCGTGACGTCGCGGCAACCGTACGCCCGCATCAGAAGCGCCGTGAGCAGACCCACCGCGCCGCCACCGATCACCAGGGCGGATACCTCGGGGAGGGGGCGCGCCAGCGCGCGCATGGCGAGGTTGAGCGCATGTAACCCGGTGGCCGCCGGTTCGGTCAGCGCCGCGGCGCGCACCTCCATGTCCGCCGGCAACTCGATCACGCTACCGGCCGGGATGGCCAGACGCTGCGCAAACCCTCCCGGCCGAGTCATGCCGATCATCGTGCGATTGGCGCACAGGTTGTCGCGACCGGTGATGCAGTAGGCGCAGTGGCCGCAGGTGATGAGCGGATTGACGGTGACCCGGCGACCGGTGCCATGGCCCGCCACCACCGTGCCGGCGAGCTCGTGGCCAAGGATGAGCGGCGGATTCCTACGCGGATCATGGCCGTGCCATGCATGCATGTCGGAGCCGCAGATGCCCACCGCGTCGACCTCGATCACGACTTCCCCCGCCGCGGCCGCCGGCTCCGGCTCGTCCCGGTACACCATGGTGTTGGGCGCGGTGTAGACCAATGCCTTCATCGGGGCTCCTTGGTGCTCGGCTGCGGGCGCCTACGCGGCGCGGCGCTAAGCGACTTTATCGCGCAGTTGCAAATTCGACTTCGCTCACCCGGCGCTGAAACCGCCGTCGACGAACAGGACTTGGCCGGTGACGTAATCGCTCGCGGCGCTCGCCAGGAACACCGTCGCACCGCGGAGGTCGTGGAGCTCGCCGTTCCTGCCGATCATCGTACGCGCCGCCATAGCCTGCGCCCGTGCCGGGTCGCGAAATACCGGCGCGGTGAGCTCGGTTGGAAAGAACCCAGGCGCGATCGCATTGCAGTTCACCCCGAACCGCGACCACGCTTCAGCCAGTGCCCGGGTGAGCTGCGCGACCCCGCCCTTGGACGCTCCGTAGGGCGCGCTGTCCGCGAACGCGCGGACCGACTGCAACGAAGCCACGTTGATGATGCGCCCCCACCGGCGCGCAATCATCGCCCCAGACAGGTACTGGGCAAGCCGGAACGGCACCGAGAGATTGATCTCGAGGGTGCGGTCCCAATCCTCGGTGCCGACGTTGTCGACGGGCTGGCGCAGATTGACCCCCGCCGCATTGACCAGGATGTCGGGAGCCCCCAGCGCGACCGCAACGCGGGGCGCGAGCGCGGCAAGCGCCGCTCGATCGAAGAGATCGCAGGTCAGGACCACGCTCGTGCCGCCCGCCCCGGCGATGGCGGCTTGCACGCTCTCGAGTTCGGCCGCCCGGCGTGCCACTAGCGCGACGGATGCGCCCGCCTCCGCCAGCACACCCGCCATGGCGCGGCCGATGCCCGAGCTCGCGCCCGTGACGAGCGCCACCCGACCGCGGAGGGAAAAGAGCTCGGCGAGCGGGATCATCGCGGCTCCTTGGCTGGCCGGCTCATCCCAGTGCGCCTCGCGACATCAATGGGCAGGCGCGATGGGGTGGTCGCGACGCGAGCCTGGCACGACTTGCCAGGTGCAGTGGAGGGATTTTGCGCCTGGCACGAATTGCCAGGCGCATTGAAGGGATTGCGCGAGGGACGCGCGCAGGGCGGACGGGGCATGCATCGGTGTTTAGCAAGATCCGCCGCGCGCCGTTTCGAGACGGCCGGTAATGATGCCACCACCTTTCGATCGCCTGTCTTGGCTCACGCTACCTTCCCCCCGGCGGGGTGTCAATTCGACACCCCGGGGCTGCAGCCGGGCGCCCACCGCTGGTGTAGGATTGAGTGCTTGCCACGCGCCGGGCGGGTCGACCGTTCCGGCGCATTTCACTCGCCGGAGCACGCCATGGGACACGCCGAACCCTCCCTTCAGGAGCAACCCGCCGCGACGTCTTTGTCGCTCGATGCCCTATGGATGCCTTTCACGCCGAACCGCGACTTCAAGCACGATCCGAAGATGGTCGTGCGGGCAGAAGGTATGTACCTCTGGAACGACCATGGCGATCGGCTGATCGATGCGTCGTCCGGTCTTTTCTGTGTCAACGCCGGGCATGGTCGACGCGAGATCGCCGAGGCGGTGGGCGCGCAGTTGCGTAAGCTCGATTTCATCGCTCCGTTCACGCGCGGCCATCCGGGCCAGTTCGAGCTCGCGACCCGGATCGCCGAGCTGACCCCTGGTGATCTCGACCACGTCTTTTTTGTGAACTCCGGTTCCGAGGCCGTGGATACGGCGATGAAGCTGGCGCTTGCCTATCACCAGGCGCGGGGCCAGGCCGGGCGAACGATGTTCATCTCCAGGGAGCGGGCCTATCACGGTGTCAACTTCGGAGGCGTGGCGCTTTCCGGCATCGCCAACAATCGCCGCAAGTTCGGCAGCGGCGTGGCCGGCGTGGCGCACATGCGCCATACCCACCTCAAGGAAAACCTGCGTACCCCGGGCCAGGGCGCGCACGGCGCGGACCTCGCCGAAGATCTCACCCGGCTCGTGAACCTGCACGGTGCGGAGAACATCGCCGCCTGCTTCGTCGAACCCATTGCCGGATCGACCGGCTGCCTGGTGCCGCCCAAGGGCTACCTGGATCGGCTGCGCACGATCTGCGACGCGCACGGCATCCTGCTCGTGTTCGACGAGGTCATCACCGGCTTCGGGAGGACCGGCAAGGCCTTCGGTGCGCAGAGCTTCGACGTCGTGCCGGACATGATGACCATGGCTAAGGGCATCACCAATGGGGCCCAGCCGATGGGCGCGATCGCAATCAACGGTCGGGTTCACGACGCGATCATGACGGCGGCCGCGGACGGAGCCATCGAATTCTTCCATGGCTACACGTATTCCGGCCACCCGGCGGCCTGTGCGGCCGGCCTCGCCACCCTGGACATCTACCGTCGTGAAGGGCTGTTCGAACGTGCCCGTGAGCTGTCGCCGTACTTCCTGGATGCGCTCTTTTCCCTTGGCGACCTGCCCGGGGTGACCGACATCCGCGGCTACGGCCTGTTCGGCGCGATCGACCTCGCCGTCGACGGCACGCCCGGTAAGCGCGGCTACGAATTACAGAAGAAGCTCTTCGACAATGGCCTGCACCTCAAGACCACCGGGGACTCGGCCCTGCTGGCGCCGCCTCTCATCGCCAGCAAAGAGCACATCGACAACATCGCGGAGACTTTGCGCAAGACGCTCGCCACACTCTAACAACATCGGGCCGGGTTCGGCCTCCACACAAGGGAGATGACAATGCAGCGCTGGGTCGCAGGTATTTTGTTGGCGGTTGTTGCGAGTTTCGGCATCGCACCCGCCTGGGCACAGAAGGAAGTCACGATCGCCTACCAGGACATGGTGGTGCCGTACCGCATCGCGCAGGAGGCGAAGGAACTGGAGAAGGCGACCGGCTACAAGATCAGCTGGAAACAATTCGGCGGCGGCGGCGAAGTCATCAAGGCGATGGCGTCCGGCGCCGTTCAGGTTGGCGAGGTCGGCTCGGCAGGGATCGCCGCCGCAGTCTCGCGCGGCGAGCCACTGGAACTCTTCTGGATCCTGGACGACATCGGCGACGCCGAGGCGCTCGTAGCCAAAAACGGGTCGGGCATCAACAGCATCGCCGATCTCAAGGGCAAGAAGATCGCGATGCCGTTCAACTCGACCACCCACTTCCACACCATGGTGGCGCTCGAGCAGGCCAAGATCAATCCCGCCGACGTCCAGATCCTGAACATGCGCCCGCCGGAAGTGCGGGCGGCGTGGCAGCGCGGAGACATCCAGGCAACTTATATCTGGGATCCGGTGCTGGCCGAGGTCAAGAAGGACGGCAAGGTCATCCTGACGTCGGGCAAGCTCTCGGCGGAGACCGGTAAGGCAACGTTCGACGGCTACGTGGTCAACAAGAACTGGTCGAAGGACCATCGCGACTTCATGGTCGCGTTCGTCAAGATCCTCGCCAAGGCCGACGAGAACTACCGCGCCAACAAGGCGAAGTGGACGCCCAATTCCTCGGAGGTCAAGGCAGTGGCGAAGTGGTCGGGCGCGAAGCCGGAGGACGTACCGAACAGCATCAGCTTGTACCGCTTTCCGACGCTCGCCGAGCAGAACTCGAAGTGGCTGGGCGGAGGCAAGAACAGCGTGGCCGCGAAGGCCCTCGCCGCCACCGCGGAATTCCAGCAGTCGCAGAAGCAGATCGAGAAGATGCTGCCGGATTACGGAGTTGCGGTAAATCCGGCGTACGTCCAGGCGGCTGGCAAGTAACGGTCGCCCGTGCGGACGGGCCCCTCGTCGGGTCCGTCCGCGTCGTGGTCGCGCTGCCTGCCCCGACCGGTCGCCTCCCATGAGCAAGCTCGAAGTCCGCAATCTCAGCGTGAACTACGCCGGGCGCGGCGGCGCCAACGTCCACGCTTTGGCCAACGTCGACCTCGCGCTCGATCCCGGCGACTTCGTCGTGGCGCTCGGGGCCTCCGGCTGCGGCAAGACCACGCTGCTGTCGTGCATCGCTGGTTTCATGCAAGCCTCTGCCGGCGAGATCGTGCTCGACGGCAAGCCGGTCATCGGCCCGGGTGCCGAGCGCGGGGTGGTGTTCCAGAAGCATGCCCTCATGCCCTGGCTCAACGTGGTCGAGAACGTGGAGTTCGGCCTGCGGATGCGAGGTGTGTCGAGCGCGGAGCGGCTGGGCATCGCGATTGAGAAGCTACGGCTGGTGGGGCTCGAGAAATTCGCGCAGAGCCCGATTTACGAGATTTCCGGCGGCATGCAACAGCGCGTGGGCCTGGCACGCGCCCTGGCGAGCGACCCCGAAGTCATGCTCATGGACGAGCCACTCGGCGCACTGGATGCGCTGACGCGCGAGCAGATCCAGGAGCTGATCCTGATCTTGTGGTGGGAAACTCGGAAGATGTTTTTTTTCATCACCCACAGCGTCGAGGAGGCATTGTTTCTCGCCACCGAGCTCATCGTCATGACGCCTTCGCCCGGACGGATCGCCCACCGCTACAAGCTCGGGTTTGGGCAGCGCTTCATCGATTGCCGCAATGCCCGGCTGGTGAAGTCGGACCCCGAATTCATCCGGTTGCGGGAGGAAATCCTCGGGCTCATTCACGCGGCACCGGCGCGCGAGGCGGCCTGACCCATGGCGAAGGTGCTCGATGCGGCGATCGTGACGACCTCCACCGCCGGCAACGTCCCACCGCCGCCGCGCACCGTATCCGGCTACCGGCTGCCGGGGGAAGGCTCGAGTACGCTGATCAGCGTGGTCACCGTCGTCGGACTCTTCGGGCTGTGGTGGGTGGCGACCCATTACGGCTGGATCCGCGACCTATTTCTGCCCAAGCCCGAGCGCATCTTCACGAGCTTCATCGACGCCTGGCGCGGTGACATCCAGGGCGGCAAGCCCCTGGCTGAGCACTTTTGGTGGAGCCTGTATCGCGTGTTCGCGGCGTTCCTGCTCGCCTGCGTCACCGCGATCCCCGTGGGCATCGCGATGGGCGTCTCGCGCATCGCCCGGGGCATTTTCGACCCGCCGATCGAGTTCTACCGCCCGCTTCCACCGCTTGCCTACCTCCCGCTCATCGTGATCTGGTTCGGAATCGAGGAAACCGCCAAGGTCGTGCTCATCTACCTCGCCTGCTTCGCCCCCCTCGCGATGGCGGCGCGCGCCGGGGTGCGCGGGGTGATGATCGAGCAGATCAACGCCGCATACTCCATGGGTGCTTCGCGCTGGCAGGTGGTGTGGCACGTGATCATTCCCGCGGCGATGCCGGAGATCTTTACCGGCATGCGCATCTCAATCGGCTTCGGCTGGACCACCCTCGTGGCCGCCGAGATGGTCGCGGCCACGGCAGGTCTCGGCCAGATGGTGCTGAACGCATCGAACTTCCTGCGCACCGACGTCGTCATCATGGGCATCGTGGTGATCGGCGTCGTCGCCTACCTGTTCGACCTCCTTATGCGCTACGTCGAGCGCGTCGTCGTGCCTTGGAAGGGAAGGAGTTGAGGCGCAGTTCGCAGTGCCACGCAGCAGGCACCGGACCGCGCGAGCGGCATGCTCCGCGCGAAGAGGTTGGTCCCAGAGCGTCGCACGCTCCGGCCGCGAGCTGATGTTGCGAGAACTGGCAACTGCCAACTGGCAACTGCCAATTGTCAACTGTCAACTGCCTCCCATCTGCCGCGGTTGACAGCCTCGGCCCTGCTTGCCACCCTGCGCCGATGCTCGTACGTCCTCACTTCCAGCGGCTCGTCGAGCGCGCACGCATGCGCCCGGGGGTCCCGGCCGCGTTCGTCTATCCCGCTGATCGCGACTGGCTGCAACTCGCGCTATCCGCCGCGTTCGCTGGATTCTTCGAACCCGTCCTGGTAGGGCCCGAGGCGCGCATCCGTAGTACTGCCGAACAGGCGGGGCTCGACATTTCCCGCTTCGCGGTCGCGAACACCCCCGATTCCACCCGCGAGGCGGTGGCTTGCGCCGTCGAACTCGCCCGCGCCGGCGCCGTAGGCGCGCTCGTCCGCTGCAGCCTTGCGAACGAAGACCTCCTAGGCCGCGTGGCGGCCGCGGATTCGGGGTTGCGCACGGACCGCCGCCTGTCGCATGCCCATTTCGTCGACCTGCCGGCGATTCCGCGAGGATTGCTGCTCGCCGACGCCGTGCTGAACATTGCGCCGACCCTGGGCGCCAAGAAGGACGTGGTGCGCAACACCATCGACCTGGCCCACGCGATCGGGCTCGCCGAGCCGCGCGTCGCCGTGCTTTCCGCCATCGGCACACCCAGCCCCGCCTTTCCCTCGAGTCTCGATGCCCAGGTGCTGACCGCGATGGCCGCGCAAGGCATCTTCGGTAGCGCAATGGTCGATGGCCCACTCACCGCCGACGTCGCCCTGTCGGTGGATGCAGCCCGCTTGCAAGGCGTGCAATCCGACGTCGCCGGTCGAGCAGATGTCCTGATCGCGCCGTCGATGGAATCCGCCGCCCTGCTCCTGCGTGCGATGACGACGATTACCGGTGGGTTCACGGCCGGGATCGTGCTCGGCGCCCGGCTCCCGATCATCCTGCCCACGCGCTTCGAGAGCATGGAATCCCGGATTGCCGCCTGCGTGCTTGCATCGCTCTACGCCAATCGGGACAATGCACGGGTCGAGACCGGCGCCGCCGCCGCCTCTGCGCTAGGCCGCACCGAAGCGACGCGCGCGGGCCACGCCGCCGCAGGCTGACGCCCGAGCGAACGCCCGACACGGCGTGCCGCTGCCCTTCGTTGGGCCTGCCGCGACCCGCGCCGGATACATTCTGGCAAGATTAGGGTTGACCAGATGATATCGGGACGATGCGTTGCGAGCGACAAGGGTTGAGTGAGCAAAGCGGCACGCGAGGCATACCCGCCTGTCTGGCGCCTTTCGCGGCCAAGGGATGGATATCGGGGCGCCACGATGTCAGCCGATCGTGGCCGCGAGGCACCCCGCAGTGCGCACCTCGACCGATGCCGGCTCACGCTGCCGAGGGTCGGGACCACTGCCGCCGCGTCCGAACCCGATCCACGCGACCGGGCGCATACGCAAACTGCGTGAACCACCCCTAGGCTTCGTTGGCGCTGACCCACAGGTTATTGCCGTTCCTCGCGTGGCGGGATCGCGTCACGCCGAGCGAGCTCCGCGCCGATCTCGTCGCAGGACTGCTCTCGGCGCTGCTGGTTCTGCCGCAGGGCGTGGCGTTCGCAACCCTGGCGGGCTTGCCGCCGCAGTACGGGCTCTACGCTGCGATGCTGCCGGCGATCGTCGCCGCCTTGTGGGGGTCGTCGTGGCACCTGGTCGCTGGTCCCACCAATGCGACGTCACTCATGGTGTTCGCGTCGCTCTCGGCCCTCGCGGTGCCTTTCAGCGCCGACTATATCCGGCTCGCCCTCACGCTCAACCTGATGTTGGGACTCACCAAGCTGGCCCTCGGCGTATTCAGGCTCGGCGCTCTCACCAACTTCGTCTCCCACACGGTGATCGTCGGCTTCACCGCCGGCGCCGGATTCCTGATCATCGCCGCGCAGTTGCGCAATTTCCTCGGACTACAGATACCAGCGTCGCCGGCATTCCTCGAATCGGTTCGCGAGGTCCTAGTGCACGTGGCGGAGGCGAGCCCATGGAGCGTGGTCACCGGCATGGTGACGCTGCTCGCCGCGCTCGCCGCGCGCCGACTGGCCCCACGCGTGCCCCACCTGCTCGTGGGCCTTCTCGCCGGTAGCGCAATCGGGGCGTGGCTCAACCATCTCGGGATCGCCCAACTCGCGACGGTCGGCGCCTTGCCCTCCGCTTTCCCGCGGCTCTCCGTCCCGGACCTCGATCTGCAGACCTGGCGCGTCCTTGCCCCGGCGTGCTTTGCGCTCACCATCATCGGCCTCACCGAGGCGATCTCCAGCGCCCGGTCCGTGGCGGTTCGCTCCGGGCAGCGCATCGATGCCAACCAAGAATTCATCGGCCAGGGCCTGGCCAACATCGTCGGCTCGTTCAGCTCGTCGTACCCCTCGTCGGGCTCCTTCAATCGCACCGGCGCGAACTACCAGGCCGGTGCGCGCACACCCCTGGCAGCCGTTTTTTCCGCGCTGATCCTGGTCGGCGTGCTGCTCATGGTCGCGCCGCTAGCCGCCTACATCCCGAATGCAGCGATGGCAGGACTGCTGTTTCTGGTCGCGGCAGGCATCATCGACCTGCCAAGCATGCGACGGATCGTGCGCGCGAGCTCCGGCGAGATGCTAGTCCTCGGATTGACTTTCGCCGCCACCCTTACGGTGCAGCTCGAGTTCGCCATCTTCGTCGGGGTCCTGGCCTCGCTGCTCGTGTACCTCTATCGCACCACGCGACCGCGGCTCACGCCGGTATGGGTCGGCACCGATCCTCGCGACGGCGGCTTTTCCCCGGTGAAGCTCGCGGACTATCCGTCCGCCGACGTGTTGTTGCTTCGGGTCGACGGGTCGCTGTTCTTCGGCGCCGTGGAGCACGTCCGGGATGCTTTGCACGCCTATCGCACGCTCGGCGCGACCTATCGACGCATCGTGCTCATCGGCAGCGGCATGAATTTCATCGACGTCGCGGGCGCGGAGATGCTGGTGCAGGAAGCGCGCCTTGCCGCCGGTAGAGGCGGCGCTCTCTACCTTTGCGCGCTGAAGCCCCCGGTGCGGGAACTCCTCGATCGCGGCGGATTCACCGAGTCCTTCGGACCGGCCCACATCTTCGACACCCTGCCCGACGCCCTCGCAGCCATCGCAGCGGTGTCCGCTCCGGCCGGTTCGACGGCATCGGGCTCCCGGCCCGCGAAACCGAAGCACTGATCGCGCGGGGGCGGACCCGCTTTGCCGCGGCCGGCGCGACCGCCGCGACCGGCGCGACCGACCTTACCGGCCTTGGCGACCTGAGCGACCCCCGACTACGCGGCGGGAAAGCGCGCGCAGTCCATGAAGTACCGGGTGCGACCGCCCTCGCGCTCGACGATGAGGCCATGGATATCGGTCTCGAAACCCGGGAAGCGCTCGTTGAAGTCGCGGGCGAACTTGAGGTACTCGACGATGGTGCGGTTGAAGCGCTCGCCGGGAATGAGCAGCGGGATACCGGGCGGGTACGGGGTCAGCAGCACACTGGTGACACGCCCCTCGAGTGCATCGATCTCGACCCGGTCGATCTCCCGGTGCGACATGCACGCAAAGGCGTCGGACGGCTTCATCGCCGGTAGCATGTCCGAAAGGTACATCTCGGTGGTCACGCGCGCCACGTCGTGCGCCTTGTACATGTCGTGGATCTGCTGGCAGAGGTCGCGCAGCCCCACGCGCTCGTACTTGGGCTGGCGCGCGCAGAACTCGGGCAGGATGCGCCAGAGCGGCTGGTTCTTGTCGTAGTCGTCCTTGAACTGCTGCAACGCCGTCACCAGGGTATTCCAGCGCCCCTTGGTGATGCCGATGGTGAACATGATGAAAAACGAGTAAAGCCCGGTCTTTTCCACGATCACACCATGCTCGGCGAGAAAGCGCGTCACGATCGACGCCGGGATACCGCTTTTCGCAAACTTGCCCGAGACGTCGAGCCCGGGCGTGATCACCGTCGCCTTGATTGGATCGAGGATGGTGAAGCCAGAAGCGAGGTTGCCGAACCCGTGCCACTTCTCGTTCGCGCGCAGGATCCAGTCCTCGCGCCGGCCGATGCCTTCCGGTGCGAGGCGCTCTGGACCCCACACCTTGAACCACCAGTCCTTGCCAAACTCCTCATCGACCTTGCGCATGGCACGGCGAAAGTTCAGCGCCTCCATGATCGATTCCTCGACCAGGGCGGCGCCGCCGGGCGGCTCCATCATCGCCGCCGAGACGTCGCACGAGGCGATGATCGCGTACTGCGGCGACGTCGAGGTATGCATCAGATACGCCTCGTTGAAGATATGCCGGTCGAGCCTCCGGTTTTCCGACTCCTGCACCAGGATCTGCGACGCCTGCGAAATCCCGGCCAGCAGCTTGTGGGTGGAGTGGGTGGCGAAGATGAGGGTGTCCTTGGGCCTCGGCCGGTCCCGGCCGATGGCGTGCATGTCGCGGTAGAACTCGTGGAACGTGGCATGCGGCAGCCAGGCCTCGTCGAAGTGCAGGGTCTCCACGCTGGATCCCAGCGTCTGCTTCAGCATCTCGACGTTATAGGCGATGCCGTCGTAGGTGCTCTGGGTCAGGGTGAGGATGCGCGGCTTCTTGTTCTTCGCCGCCCGGGCAAAGGGATTGGCCTCGATGCGCCGCTGGATGCTCTCCGGCGTGAACTCGGAAAGCGGGATCGGCCCGATGATGCCGAGGTGATTGCGCGTCGGCGGCAGGAACACCGGGATCGCGCCGGTCATGGTGATCGCGTGCAGGATCGACACGTGGCAGTTGCGGTCGACCACGGCGATGTCGCCCGGCGCGACGTTGGCGTGCCAGACCATCTTGTTCGAGGTGGACGTGCCGTTGGTCACGAAAAAGCAGTGGTCGGCGTTGAATATACGCGCCGCGTTGTTCTCCGCCGCGCCCACCGGGCCCGAGTGATCGAGCAACTGGCCGAGCTCGTCGACCGAGTTGCACACGTCGGCGCGCAGCATGTTCTCACCGAAGAATTGGTGGAACATTTGCCCCACGGGACTCTTCAGGAACGCTACGCCGCCCGAGTGACCGGGACAATGCCAGGAGAACGAGCCGTCCTGCGCGTATTCCACGAGCGCGCGAAAGAACGGCGGGGAGAGGGAGTCGAGGTACGAGCGCGCCTCGCGGATGATGTGGCGCGCGACGAACTCCGGGGTGTCCTCGAACATGTGGATGAAGCCGTGCAGCTCGCGCAGCAGGTCGTTCGGGATGTGCCGCGAGGTGCGCGTCTCGCCATAGAGATAGATCGGGATCTCGGCGTTCTTGAACCGGATCTCCTGGACGAAGGCGCGCAGCTGCCGCAGCGCCGCGTTGGTCTCGTCCGGAGTACCGCCGCCGAACTCCTCGTCGTCGATCGACAGGATGAACGCCGAGGCGCGGCTTTGCTGCTGGGCAAACTGCGACAGATCGACGTAGCTCGTCACTCCGAGGACTTCCATGCCCTCCTTCTCGATCGCCTGGGCAAGCGCCCTGATGCCGAGACCGGAGGTGTTCTCGGAGCGGAAATCCTCGTCGATGATGACGATCGGGAAGCGGAATCTCATCGGGAAACGGTCCTTCTGGCGAGCGTGCCGACGGCATACGGGGCGCAACGCCCCGCGACGAAGGCGCGCATTATGGGACGATTCGGGGCGACTGGCTATGGCGCCGGGGCAAGCGGGCATTGGACGCAACCATGCCGAGCATCGACACACGGCGTGGCGCGGGGTTCCTTGGCGCCGGTGCTACACTGCGCCGGCCCCGTCCGGCACCTCCACCTTTCCAGCACTTTGCCCGCTCCTCAGTCGCTCACTCCGATGCGCGTCCCGCTGAACGATCTGTCCCGCCTCGACGCCGCGTCGGCCCACGCCCTCGAGGCGGCGTTCGCGCGGGTGCTCGCCGCCGGTAGCCTGGTGCTGGGTCCGGAGGTCGCCGCCTTCGAGCGCGAGTTCGCCGCGTACTGCGGCGTGGCGCACTGCGTGGGCGTGGCGAGTGGCTCGGACGCGCTGGAGCTGGCGCTCCGCGCGGCAGGGGTCGGTCCCGGCGACGAGGTGATCGCGGCCGCGAACGCGGCGATGTACGGCACGCTCGCCGTGCTGGCCTGCGGCGCGACGCCGGTGTACGCCGATGTCGATCCGGCCACCCTCACCCTGGCGCCGACGGCACTGCGCAACGCGCTGTCGAGTCGCACCCGGGCGGTGCTCGTGACCCATCTGTACGGCCGGCTGGCCGACATGGCAGGCATCCAGTCGGTGCTCGGCGATCGCGGCGTGGTGATGATCGAGGACTGCGCCCAGGCGCATGGGGCCCGATGCGGCGGCACGTGTGCCGGAGCCTTCGGCGATCTCGGCTGTTTCAGCTTCTATCCGACCAAGAATCTCGGCGCCCTGGGCGATGGCGGCGCCGTCGTGACCGACGATTCCACGCTCGCCCAACGGGTCCGCGACCTGCGGCAGTACGGATGGGATCGCAAGTACCATGTCGCGACGACGGGGGGCCGGAACAGCCGGCTCGACGAAGTGCAGGCTGCCTGGCTGCGCGTCCGGCTCCCGGCACTCGACGTGGGCAATGCCCGGCGCCGGGCGATCGTGGCCGCCTACGCGACCGGCATCCGTCATCCGGGCATCATCGTGCTGCCGGCAGCCGACGAGGGATTCGTAGGCCACCTCGCCGTCGTGCGTACGGCCGCTCGGGACGCGCTGCGGGCGCACCTCGAGCGCTGCGGTGTCGGCCACGACGTGCACTATCCGGTCCCGGATCATTGGCAACCCGTCTCACGTGACAGGCCGCAACCGTCGTTGCCGGTCACCGAGCGGGCGTGTGCGGAAGTGTTGTCCCTGCCCTGCTTCCCCGCCCTCGCCACGACCGAGGTCGACTACGTGATCGACGCGTGCAACGCCTTCGCCGCGTGAAATACTCGCTCGTCATCCCCGTCTACCGCAACGAGGGCTCGATTCCCGAGCTCATCGCCACGGTGCAGCGCCTCGACGCCGCCCTCGGACACGGGTTGGAGGTGGTGTTCGTCGTCGACGGCAGCCCGGACCGCTGTGCCGAGCTCCTTGCCGACGCCCTTCCGAAGAGCGGGCTTGCCGCGCAACTCGTGTTGCTGTCGCGCAATTTCGGCTCGTTCGCCGCGATCCGCGCTGGCTTCGCGACCGCGCGCGGGCGCTACCTCGCCGTGATGGCGGCGGACTTGCAGGAGCCTGAGTCGCTGATCCTCGATTTCTTTCACAGTCTCGAGCGCGAGCCCGTCGACATCGCGCTCGGCGTGCGCACCGGCCGCAGCGATCCATGGACGAGCCGCGTGGGCTCGGCGCTGTTTTGGGGCCTGTACCGGAGACTGGTACAACCGGCCGTGCCGGCCGGAGGAGTCGACGTGTTCGGATGCAACGCGGCAGTGCGCGAGGAGATCCTGAAGCTCGAGGAGTCGAATTCGTCGCTGGTGGGGCAACTTCTCTGGCTGGGGTTCCGGAGAAAGCATGTCGGCTACCAGCGGCTGCCGCGGCGGCACGGCAGGAGTGCGTGGACGCTACGGCGCAAGCTCAAGTATCTGGTCGACAGTCTGTACGCGTTTTCGGACCTGCCGATCCGGGTGCTGACCTGGGCCGGGATCACCGGTCTCGTGGTCTCGGCGCTGCTGGCGCTGGTGGTGCTCGCCGCCAAGCTCTCGGGAGCCATCCCGATTCCAGGCTATGCTGCCACGGTGCTGACCATCATCTTCTTTGCCGCCTTGAACGCCTTCGGCCTCGGCATCATCGGGGCCTATACGTGGCGCGCTTACGAGAATACCAAGCGCCGACCGCAGGC
>JBDSND010000027.1:0-8754 GCA_039915505.1 Casimicrobiaceae bacterium | reverse complement strand
GGCCCTGCTCAACGCCCAGCCGATGGGCTTCTATGCTCCCGCACAACTCGTGCAGGACGCCCGGCGCCACGGGGTCGAGGTGCGTCCGATCGACGTCATGGCGAGCGACTGGGATTGCACCCTCGAGCTACCCGCTGCGGATCCACGCCCCGACGACGTCCACCATCCGGCGCTCCTGTTGCAGGGGCCGGATGATGCCACGGCGCAACGGGACGCTGCCATGGTGCAGTCGGATGACACCACGGTGCCGGACGATGCCACAGTGGAGGCCGCAACCGTGCGGCCGAATGACACCTCCGTGCGGCCGGCGCTGCGCCTGGGCTTGCGGCTGGTGAGCGGGCTCTCCGCATCGGGTGCCCACCGCATCATGGCGGCACGCCGCGAGGCGCCCTTCACGGCTGTCGCCGACCTCGCCCACCGGGCCGCGCTCGACCGGCGCGATCTCAACCGCCTCGCCGAGGCCGATGCGTTGGCGAGCCTCGCCGGCCACCGCCATGCATCGGTGTGGGATGTGGCCGGCAGCGAGCGTTTGCCCGCGCTCTTGGCCAACGCCACCTTCACCGAGCGCGAGGCGGCACTGGCCCCCCCAACCGAAGGCCAGGATGTCGCCGCCGACTATCGCAGCGTGGGTCTCACCCTGCGTCGCCATCCGCTGGCATTCCTTCGCTCGTGGCTCGCCAAAGGTCGCATGCTCGACGCCGCTGCCCTCGCGACCGCACCGCACGGTCGGCTGGTACGGGTTGCCGGTCTGGTCATCGGCCGGCAGCGGCCCGACACGGCGAGCGGGGTCATCTTCGTCACCCTCGAGGACGAGACCGGCAGCATTAATGTCATCGTGTGGCGCAACCTCTCCGATCGCCAGCGCCGCGAGCTCCTGGGTGCCCGCCTGCTCGGGGTCTACGGTACCGTCGAACGGGAGGGTCGGGTGGTGCACGTGCTCGCCGGGCGACTGGTCGACCTCTCGCACCTGCTCGGGGAATTGCCGATCCGCTCCCGGGATTTCCATTAGGGCCTTCGTCGAGCGCCTTGATTGGCACCCCATGCCACCCGCTCGCACGTATACATGTCGTGTGAACAGGCCCTAGTTCGCGCCGCGCGTGGGCAATGACGTAAGCTCCGGCCTGTCAAAACGACCAACCTTGTTCGCGCGCCGCTCGGGGGCACAACCGGGCCGCGATACGGAGGAAGCTTGGCAAGACCGGAATTCGATCTGGTAGTCATCGGCGGCGGTTCCGGCGGGCTGGTCGTGGCGGCCGGCGGCGCGACCCTCGGCGCCAAGGTGGCCCTGGTCGAGAAGCACCGTCTCGGCGGAGACTGCCTATGGACCGGCTGCGTGCCGTCCAAGGCCCTCATCAAGTCGTCGCGCGTCGCGCACGAGATGCGGGAGGCGGCGCGCTGGGGCCTCACCGGCGCCAATCCGCAGCCGGACGTCGCCAAGGTTATGGCCCACGTGGGCGACGTGATCGCCGCGATCGCCCCGCACGACAGCCCGGACCGTTTTCGCGCCATGGGCATCGACGTGATCCTGGAGGCAGGCAAGTTCGTCGGGCCGGATGCCTTCGAGGTGGGCGGGCGTACGCTTACCGCCACCCATTTTGTGCTCGCCACCGGCAGCCGACCGGCCGTGCCGCCGCTCCCCGGTCTCGACCAGGTGCCCTACCTCACCAACGAGAACGTGTTCGACCTGCGCGAGCCGGTGCCTTCGCTCGCGGTAATCGGCGGGGGCCCGATCGGCTGCGAGCTCGCCCAGTCGTTCCGTCGCCTGGGCAGCGCGGTGACTGTGATCGACGTGGCCAAGCAACTGCTGCCCAAGGAAGATCCCGATCTCGTAGCCGTGGTCGCGCAACGCCTGCGCGACGAAGGTGTAACGGTCCTGCTGGACGCCAAGGTCGGGGGCGTCGAAGGTTCGGCCGGGGCGTTGCGGCTCACCGTGCAGGGCGGCGGGCAACACACCCGGTCGGTCGATGCATCGCACGTACTGGTCGCGACGGGACGCGCCCCCAATCTCGATCATCTCGGTCTCGAGGCTGCGCAGGTCAAGACCGAAAAGGGCCGGCTGGTGATGGATGAGCGGCTCCGTACCACGAACCCTCGCATCTATGCAGTCGGCGATATTGCCGGGCCGCTGCAATTCACCCACATGGCCGAGCATCAGGCCGGCATCGTCCTGCGCCAGACGCTGTTCAGGATGTTCTGGGCGCGGCCCTCGTCGGTCGTGCCGTGGTGCACCTTCACCGACCCCGAGCTTGCCCGGGTGGGACTGTCGGAGACCGAGGCCCAGGAAAAGAACATCGACCACGCTGTGTATCGTTTTTCCCTGACCGACAACGACCGCGCCCAGGCAGACGGCGCGACCGAGGGTTTCGCCAAGCTGATCACCGGCAAATCGGGCAAGATCCTGGGTGTCGCGATTGTCGGCAGCCATGCCGGCGAGCTCATCGCCGAATACGCGCTGGCGATGCAGAACGGCCTGTCGGTCTCGGCGCTGTCCGACACCATTCACCCTTATCCGACCTTGTCGCAGACCAATCGCCGCCTCGCCGACGAGCGCCGCAAGGCAAGCCTGACCCCGTGGAAACGTAACCTGCTCCAGCACGTGCTGGGACTGCGCGGATCATGACCGAGAACAAGCGCAAGGATCGAACCAAAGCGGCGGCGGAGGCGAAGACGCCGCTTTGGCCTAAGCTGCTGGTCGGCGCGGTGTTTGTTGTGGCGTTGATCGCGTTCTTTGTTTTCGACGGTCCGAAGTACCTCAATCTCGAGACCATCAAGGCCCACCGCGACGATCTGCTGCAGTTCACCCGAGATAACTACGTCACGGCGCTGGTGATCGCCTTCCTGGTCTACGTGCTTACGGTCACCTTCAGCCTGCCCGGTGCCGCGCTGCTGTCCCTGACCATGGGTCTTTTGTTTGGACGCTGGATCGGCACCGTGGTCACCGTGATGGCGGCCACACTCGGGGCGACGCTGCTCTTCCTGGGGGCGCGCTACCTGTTCGCCGATTTCGCCCGTAGGCGGCTGGGGGGATGGTACGAAAAGATGCGTACCGGGTTTGCCGCCAATGCGTTCTCCTATTTGCTTTTTCTCCGGCTGGTGCCGGTGTTTCCGTTCTTCCTGGTGAACCTTGCCCCGGCCGTCGCCAACATACCATTGCGTACCTACGTGATCGCCACGGCGATCGGGATCGTGCCAGGCAGTTTTGTCTACGTGAATCTCGGCGAAACCCTGGGTAGAATCGATTCGACCCGCGATCTCGTGTCGCCGGCCACGTTGGTCGCCTTGGCGCTACTCGGCGTGGTGGCCCTACTGCCCGTGGCGCTACGCAACACCCGGTGGGCGCGGGCTGCCCGCGCGAAGAACTCATGACCTCTGTCCATTCGATCACCATTCCCGACGACGTCGAGTCCATCGCCCTCTGCGGCGGGCCTTATAGCAACTTTGCCGCGGTGGACGCTTTTCTGGCCGCAACCGCCGCCACCCCCTGGCGCTTCTGCCTGGGTGACATCGGCGGCATGGGTCCCTGGCCCGATCGCACCCTCGACACGATTCGTGGCTCGGGCATGCAATGCGTGCAAGGCAACTACGACTACGCCGTCGGCCACGACGCACGCGACTGCGGCTGCGGCTATGTCGACGCGGAGGATCGCCGCACCGCCCAGGTCTCGTTCGACTACACGGCAGCGCACACCAGCGAGCACCATAAGACCTGGCTGCGCACGCTGCCCACCGAGATCACGCTGCACTGGCGCGGCCGCAGTGTCCTGCTGTGTCATGGCAGCCCGGACGCAGTCAACGAGTTCGTCTGGGAAAGCGAGACCGACGACGCCACCATCGACGCCTGGCTCGCTGCGCGCGGGGTCTGCGGCATTGCGGCGACTCATTCGGGAATCCCATGGGTGCGCCATACCGCGCACGGCTTCTGGTGCAACGTCGGTGTCCTCGGCCGGCCGCCTCACCACGGCTCGCCGGACGTGGGATACGCGATCATGACTTATCCGCCTGGCGCAGACCTGCCGCGGCCACGCCTGCGTCGTCTCGCCTACGCTCCCGTCGCGGTGGCCGCGGGTATCCGCAGCGAGGGCCTGCCCGATGCCTTCGCCGTTGCGCTCGAGCAAGGAACCTGGACGACCTGCTCGGCCATCCTGCCGCCGCTCGAGCGTATGACGGCATCCCGGTATCCCGACGGCGCACGCGCCCGACATTCCCTTTTCGCCGCTCCTCAGGAAGCTCATGCACGCCACGCTGCCACTGCTCAAGACGACTGATTTCCCGGAGATCACGCGCGGGGCGCTCGACACCCTCCAGGTCAATCTCGGCTACCGCTGCAATCAGGCGTGCCTGCACTGCCACGTCAATGCGAGCCCCGATCGAAAGGAGATGATGACGCACCAGGTCATCGACCAGGTCCTCGAAGTGTTGCGGATGCGCGGCATTGGCACCCTCGATCTCACCGGGGGCGCCCCGGAGCTCAATCCGCACTTCCGGCATGCCGTGCAGAGTGCCCGCGCCGCCGGAGCGCGGGTCATCGATCGATGCAACCTCACCATCCTGAACGAGCCCGGCTTCGAGGATCTCGTGCAGTTCCTTGCCGACCACGAAGTCGAGGTCACGGCATCGTTGCCCTGCTACTCCAAGGAGAATGTCGACCGGCAGCGCGGCACCGACGTGTTTGAGTCGTCGATCCTCGGCCTACAGAAGCTCAACGCGGCCGGCTACGCGCGCGCGGGAACTGGCCTGGTGCTAAACCTCGTCTACAACCCGGTGGGGCCGATCCTGCCACCGCCTCAGGCCGGACTCGAGGCTGACTACAAGCGCGAGCTCGCCACCCAGTTCGGCATTTCGTTCAATGCGCTCTACACCCTCGCCAACATGCCGATCGCGCGCTTCGGATCCATGCTGGTGTCGCAAGGCAAGTTCGCCCCGTACATGCAGACTCTACGGGCGGCGCACAACCCCGCCAACCTGGATGGCGTGATGTGCCGCACCATGATCTCGGTGGATTATCGAGGTTTTCTCTACGACTGCGATTTCAACCAGATGCTGGGGATCCCGCTCGTCGCCGCGGGCAAGCCTCGCCGCCATGTCACCGACCTGCTGGCGATGGATCTGGCCCGCGCGCCGATTGCGGTCGCGGATCATTGCTACGGTTGCACCGCCGGTCAAGGGTCGAGTTGTGGAGGCGCGCTCGCCTGAGAGCCCGCTGATGCGACTGTCGATTGTCGTCCCGGCGCTCGACGAGGGCGCGACGATCGGCGCGACACTCGCCGGACTACAGGCGTTGCGGGGCCGCGGCGACGAGATCATCGTGGTCGACGGCGGCAGTGCCGACGCCACCATGGCCGTGGCACGACCGCTCGCTGATCGGGTGCTCATCGCACCGCGCGGTCGCGCGTTGCAGATGAATGCCGGCGCCGCTGCTGCATGCGGCGAGATCCTCGTATTTCTGCACGCCGACACGCTACTCACGCCGGTCGCCGCCGATGCCATGCGCGCGACGATGGCACGTGGCCGCTGGCAATGGGGCCGGTTCGACGTTCGGATCGATGCCGGCGGCGGTTCTCGCAGCGATGCCGTCGCCCTGCGCGTCGTGGCCGCGGCCATGAACCTTCGCTCCCGCATCAGCGGCATCGCCACCGGCGACCAGGCCATCTTCGTCACCCCCGCCGCCTTCGCGCGTGCCGGGGGCTTTCCCGTGCAGCCGCTCATGGAGGACATCGCCCTGTCGGACGCCCTTAAACGGGTCGCCGGCCGGCCGTTGTGTTGCGGCCACGCCGTCACGACATCCGGGCGCCGCTGGCGCCAGCATGGCGTGCTACGCACGATCACGCGGATGTGGTGGCTACGGTTGCGCTATTGGCGAGGCGACACCCCGGAGCGCCTTGCGCGCGACTACCCGACGCAACAGGTGCGACCATGCGTGCTGCAGGTGTTTGCCAAGGCGCCCGTCGCCGGCAAGGTTAAGACGCGGCTTGCGTCGGCGATCGGAATCGACCAGGCTGCCGAGGTTCACGCCGAGATGGTCGAACGCACCCTGCGGGTCGCCGTCGCTGCTCGGGACGCGGGAGCGATCGACGCCATCGAGCTCTGGTGCGATCCGGACACGGATCACCCGGCGTTCCAGGCGTGGTCTGCGACTTGGGGCGCCAGCTTGTGCAACCAGCGCGGCGCAGATCTAGGCATACGCATGGAACACGCCCTGGCTCAAGCCCTGGCCGCTGGGCGACACGGCATTCTGGTCGGCACCGACTGCCCGGTCCTCGAGGTCGCGCACATCGCAAGCGCCAGGCGGGCGCTGCAGGCGCACGATGCCGTGCTGATGCCGACCGAGGACGGCGGTTACGCCCTTGTCGGACTCTCGCGATCGATCCCGATCTTCCACCAGGTCCCATGGAGCACCGCGGCGGTAATGGTCACGACGCGAACCCGTCTGGCCACGGCCGCTGCGTGCTGGAAGGAGCTCGAGACCGTATGGGATCTCGATCGTCCCGAAGATCTCGCGCGCTGGCGCGCCAGCGCGAGCTCTGCGTCTCCAGTGTGATCGAGCAGGCCGTTCGCGCGGCACTCCCGAGGCCGTCGGTACGTCGTCCGGGGAGCCTTGCGGCCGCGCCACGGCCCTCGCACAGGCTAACGCGCCGAGAAGCGTTTCAGGCGACGGCGCAGGCCACCGAGCGCGACCGATCCGGCTTGGCGGTCGCGACCTTGACGGTTTCGGGCAGCGCGACGCCGTTCTTCACGGCCGTGATCTCCGCCAGGATCGACACCGCGATCTCCGGAGGCGTGCGGCTGCCAATGTAGAGGCCGACCGGCCCATGCAGGCGGGCGATTTGGGCCTCGGTCAGGTCGAACTCGCGCAGGCGCTCGCGGCGCTTGGCATTGTTGGCGCGCGAGCCCAGCGCGCCGACGTAGAACGCCGGCGATTTGAGCGCCTCCATGAGCGCGAGATCGTCCAGCTTGGGATCATGAGTCAGGGCCAATACGGCGCAACGCTCGTCGAGTTGCATCGCCTGCACCGTGTCATCCGGCATGCTGCGCACCAGCGTAACCCCGGGTATGTCCCAGGTGTCGGTGTATTCGTCGCGCGGGTCGCACACCGTGACGCGATAGTCGAGCCCGACGGCAATCTGCGCCAGGTACTTGGAAAGCTGGGACGCGCCAACCACCAGCATGCGGTAGCGGGGCCCGTGCACGGTGGTGAGCACCTTGCCATCGAAGGCGAGACCGTCGCTCGCACCGGCGTCAGCGAGGGCCGCCTCACCCGAGGCGAGGTCGAGGTGACGCGCCACGAGCCGACCGGAACCGATCGTGGCCAACACCTCGTCCCATCGCGACCGCACCGATAGCGGCTCCAGCACGAGCTCGATCGTGCCGCCACACGGCAATCCGAACCGCCGCGCCTCGTCGGCGGAGACGCCGTAGGTCACGACCTCGCACGCGGTGGTGTGGAGGCCATCGCGGCGGATGCGGTCGACGAGGTCGTCTTCGATGCAGCCGCCGGATACCGATCCCTCCACGATGCCATCGTCGCGGATCGCGAGCATCGCGCCTTCCGGACGCGGCGAGCTACCCCAGGTCCGGACCACGGTCACGAGCAGCACGCCGCGGCCGGCAGCCACCCACTCCGTGCCCCGCTTCAAGACTTCAAGATCGACACTGTCCATGATGTCTGTCCGATGACAGGCCCCATTCTAGTCCGGACCGCGGGCGCCCTGCCAGGCCTGCCGCCGTCACCCTTCCCTGCCGGAGTGATTTCCCTCCAGCCCCGTTCGCTCAGCTCAGGTTGGCGAGGAAGTGCGCGAGGCTCTCGATATCCTCGTCGGACAGCGTCCCCCGCGCCACACTGGTCACGTTGCCGGCGTTGCTTCGCCCAGGCAGCACGGCGCTGCCAGCATGGCATGGCCGGCCCGCCGCACGAGGCGCACCGTCATGAGGGCGAGGATAGTGAGGCCGAGTGACTTGGGGAGATTGAAGGCGTCGACCCGCGGTTCTGACGGTTGCTTAGGAACGTCCTGATCCAGCCCCAGCCGAATTGCAGGATCACGAGTACGGCAACGGTTCAATGCAGCACCATCGCCGTCCGGGTGTAGCATCGGAACGGCGCTCAGAATGCGGCACGCGCCGTGATTCCAGCAAACCAACTCCGGCCGGGCGCGGGTTCGAAGTACCGACCGTTGGTATCGCCGACGATCACTGATCCCGCGTACCGCCGGTCGGCGATGTTGTTGAGGCGCATGAAACCTGCCAGACGCATCCGGGCGAAATCGCGCTCGATCCCGAGGCGAGCATTCACGACGGTAGCGGCAGGCGCTGCATCGGTATTGCGCTCGTTGACCGGCAGGGAGCCGGTGTGCTGGAATTCCACCGCCGCGGTGACGCCGTGCCAGAACGCCGGACGCCAGGCGATCTCCGCGAAACCACTATGGGTTGGCACGCCCGGCAGGCGGGTGCCAGCGGCGACGATCTGCACAGGCAGGCCCGTCGTGAAATCCTGATCGAACACTGCGCGCAAGTAGGTGTACGCCACGTAGGCGGTGATCGTCGGCGCCAGCTCACCTTCCCATGCGAGCTCCGCGCCGCGACGCGACGTGCGCCCGGCATTCTTGAACGTCGTGCGGCCGCCCGTGGCGGCATCGATGACGATCTCGTCCTTGGTGGTGATGTCGAACAACGCCGCGTTGATACGGTGACGTTGGAGAAACCGCGCCTTGAGGCCGATCTCGGTCGCCCGGCTGGTGGCCGGCTGCACGGCGAAGTTGA
>JBDSND010000142.1:0-3445 GCA_039915505.1 Casimicrobiaceae bacterium | reverse complement strand
CCCGCCAGGACAATAACGACGCCGCGCCTGGTCACAGGTGGGGGACCGCGCGCTGCGGCAGGGTCGACGCCGGTTCGGAGAGAAGCGTCGCCCGCGTGCCTGCCTTCTCCCGCGGCAGGCGCAGCGTAAACACGGCGCCGCGCAGTCCGTCGCTCCGTTCGCGTACCTCGATCGTGCCTTGATGCGCCAGTGCGTATTCGCGGGCGATCGCAAGCCCCAGACCAGAGCCCTTGACGCGGCCTGCGGCGGGGGGCCGGCCCTGGTAGAACGATTCGAAAATCCGTTCGCGCTCCTCCGTAGCGACGCCATGCCCCTGGTCGCTCACCTCGAGCACGGCCCAGTCGCCGTCGAGCGAGAGCTCCAGGGTAATGACGCCGGCACGCGGCGAATACTTGATGGCGTTGGAGACGAGGTTGTCGACGATCGTACGCAACCGCTCGGCGTCGCCGTTCACCACGGCGGGTGCGAGCCGGGCGTCGAACGTAATCATCCGGGCGAACGCGGCAAGCTTGTGCTCCCGGGCCACCCGGCCCACGACATCGGCAAGCGGCACCGACTCCCGGGCCTGCGGCTCGATGGCGCGCGTCTGCTGGTAGCGCAGCAAGTCCTCAATGAGCTTCTGCAGCTGCAGGCAGTTCTCGCGCACGATGCGCACGATGTCCTGCTGCTCGATCGAGAGACTGCCACCAACGTTATCGCGCAGGAGCTCGGTGCCTTCGCGCACGGCGGTGAGCGGCGTCTTGAGCTCGTGGGAAACGTGCCGCAGGAAGCGGTTCTGCTGCTCCTCGAGCTCCGAGAGGCGCGAGCGCAGCCACTCCAGGCGCTGGCCGAGGTAACGCAGGTCCTGGGGGCCGTTGACCTGGACCGGATGAGTGAAGTCCGCCGTCCCCATCTGCCGGATCGCCTGGTCGAGCTGGCGGATGGGGCGGGCGATCAGCACGGCGAACAGAATGGCGAGCACGAGGGCGATGGCGACCGTAGCCATCGCCAGGTAGAGCCAGGTCTGCCGACCTTCGCTGGCGATTTCCTTCAAGCGATCGATGGCGCGCTCGGTGAGTCCGTTGGTCGCCGCCAGCATCGACTGTGCACCGTCGGCCAAGCGCGCATAGCCGTCGGCAAGCTGCAACTGCACCTCGGATCCGCGCACACTTCCGTTGAGCATCTTGTGAAGCCTGCTCTCGTTGTCGGTCAGGCCGGTGAGCGCGTTCTGCTGATCGCCCGACAGCGGCAGCAGCGCGAGCTGCCCGGCAGTCTGGCGGAACTCCTGGCGTACCCGCGCATAGTCTTCGAGCAGCGCAGCGTCCTCGAGAATGAGGTATTGCCGCACCAGCCGCTCGAGCGTGATCGCCTGTTCGAAGAGTTGCCGGCTCGCGCGTCCCGCCTGAGCCGCCTCCTGCACCGCCTGTTGGCCCTGCACCTGCAACCGGTCGAGCGACAGGATGAGTTCCGCGAGCGCGTACACGAGAGGCGCGCTCACGAGCAGGAAGCCGAGCAGGATGAACTTGAGGAACGAACGCGGGTAGTACACCGATGAACGCCGTTATAATCGGCGCCTGATTATGGCATCGCCATGACGCGCGAATGCAAGCGATCGAAGATACACCAGCGGCAATGCTCCGGCCAAGCGTAGTCCCCGCCGGGCCCCTGGAGCTCGTGGTCGCAGTCGCGGTCAACGGCGTGATCGGCAACGGCAACGCGCTTCCCTGGCGGTTGCCCGCCGATCTCCGCCATTTCCGCAGGCTGACGACCGGCCACGCCGTGATCATGGGTAGAAAGACCTGGGACTCGATTGCCCGGCCGCTTCCCGACCGGCAGAATTTGGTCGTGAGCCGTAACCGCGCCTTCGACGCACCCGGCGCGGAGGTGCTGCCATCGCTCGATGCCGCCCGGGCCGCGGTGCGTTTGCCACCTCCGGTCTTCTGCATCGGTGGTGCGGAGCTCTTCCGCGACGCGCTGCCCTACGCGGCGCGGCTGCACGTCACCGAGATCGACGCCGCCGTGCACGGCGACATCCTCTTCCCGGTCTACGATCGCAGCGCGTGGCGCGAGAGCGCGCGCGAGTCGCACCCAACGGGTGACGAGGCGCCGTTTGCCTATGCATTCGTCACGTATGATCGCGTCCGCTGAGTCCGCTGAGCCGGCACGAACCCACCGCCACGCAAGAGAGCCCACCCCCTTCGTCGCCTGATCCTGTTCCTCGTCCCGATATTAGACGCTGGCCATACGCGGCCGGCGAATGATGCCGCCCGCGCAACCGCGGTGCGTGCGTCCGGTCCGTCCACCACCATCCGGAGAGCTTGCATGTCAGAAGGCGGTTTCCACGTGCACGGCCCGCACGATCACGAGGTCGAGCATGTCGGCCATTCGCGCGACCCGTTCGACGCGCGCATTGCGGTCATGACGGCGATCTTCGCCACCGTGGGGGCGCTGTTCGGCTACATGGCCGGGGCTACTCAGAACGATGCGCTGCTGCACAAGAACGAAGCCGCCATCAAGAAGACCGAGGCATCGGACCAGTGGAACTTCTACCAGGCGAAGAGCGGCAAGCAAAATCTTGCCGAGCTCGCCGCGACCCTGACCACCGGCGATACGCAGGTGCGCTATCGCCAGGAGATCGAGCGCTACAAGAACGAGAAGGACGAGGTCGCCAAGGAGGCGAAGGCACTCGAGGAGGTAGGCAAGCGCGAGCAGGCGGCCAGCGACGCCGCGATGCATGTGCATCACCGCTGGGCGCAGGCGATGACTCTCATCCAGATCGCGATCTCGCTTGCGGCGATCACCATCCTCACCCGAAGCCGCTGGCTTAACGTGGCCGCGTACGGCGCCGCGGCAATAGCGAGCATCCTGGGTGTGCTTGCCTACGCCCACGTCTGAGTCGCTCGGATCGCCGCGGACCGCCATGGCGGAACGATCCGTTGGTAAGGCTGCCGAGCGCGCCACGCCGGACTTCCGCGATAATGCGGCGCGCGATGACGTGGCAAGGCCGCGAGCTTGCCGAGGCCGACGCCCTGCCCGAGGCGGCGGCCGAGGCTTTGCAACGTCGTAGCCGGGATGGCGGAATCGGTAGACGCAGCGGACTCAAAATCCGCCGGTGGTAACACTGTGGGGGTTCGAGTCCCCCTCCCGGCACCATCGGCCGCGCAGGACAGCGACGCGCGGTCACGTGCTAAGCTTTACAAGCACCGATGCGCCGCTCCCGTGCCGACGATCCCGGGCTCGCTTGCGCATTGACCGGACCCGGTGCCCGGTTCGCGCGCTCCGTGCGCTCGCTTCCGCCGCATCACGGTGCAGGAACTTCCGTGCCAGTTCGCCAGCCCGCTCTTGCCAAGCTCACGCGTCCGAGGGTCTTCGATACCCTCGCGCGGCCCCGGTTGTTCACGCTTCTCGCGATGCGCGGCGAGGATGCAGAAGCGCTCAACGCCTTTCGCCGCTGTCGCGAGCTGCT
>JBDSND010000111.1:0-4113 GCA_039915505.1 Casimicrobiaceae bacterium | reverse complement strand
GTGAACGCGTGGGCATCGCACGATGCGTGCGATGCCGCGACTGCGTGGCGGGGTGTTGGCGCAGCCGTCGCATAGCGCATGGGCAAAGTCGCGATCTGTCCTTGACAATCTTGCACCTCAACTGGCGCCGGACATCGGCGTGCCGGCGCGCCTGTGGAGGGCATGCCGCGCGGCACGGTCGCGAAGTCACAGCGGCGCGGTTGGTAGAATCCAATTTTTCACGCACCAGGCAAACGATGACCTACTGTGTGGCCATGCAACTCGATGCCGGAATGGTGTTCGCCTCGGATTCACGCACCAACGCGGGAGTCGACCAGGTCTCCCGGTTCTCCAAGATGCATCCCTTCGTCCGGGACGGCGAGCGCGTCATCGTCGCGCTGTCGGCCGGGAACCTTTCGATCACCCAGAACGCGGTGAACCTGCTCGATCAGCGCGCCAAGGCGGGCGAGAACCGCACGCACGTCTGGAACGCGACCTCGCTGTACGAAGTCGCCCGGCTGTTCGGCGACGCGCTGCGCGAGGTCAAGAGCCGCGACGCCCCGTACCTCATGCAAAACAACATCGACGCCGGTGCGAGCTTCCTGGTCGGTGGCCAGATTGCCGGAGAGGGTTGCCGCCTGTTCCACATCTACAGCGAAGGCAATTTCATCGAGGCATCCGCGGAAACCTGCTACTTCCAGACGGGGGAAACGAAGTACGGCAAGCCGATCATCGACCGGGTGATCAACCGCCAGACCAACCTAACCGAGGCCACCAAGTGCACGCTGGTGTCGTTCGACTCGACGATGCGCTCCAATATCTCGGTGGGGCTGCCGATCGATCTCCTGACCTACGAGACGGACACCTTGCGAGTGCAGCATAAGCGGCGCATCGACGAGCAGGATCCCTATTTCCGCATGCTGCACGTCCAATGGGGCGAGGGGCTCCGGAAGGTCTTCTCCGAACTCCCCGACCCGCACTGGTGAGCACGATTGGCGGTCAAGATGGCGCCGGACCCCCTTCCCGGGCACCCACGCGACCACGTATGTCCCCAGCCAGCCCCTCCGGGCGTGCGATCCGTACCCGATTCGCACCCAGTCCGACCGGATTCATCCACCTCGGCAACATCCGCTCGGCACTGTTTCCGTGGGCGTTCGCCCGCCATCACGGTGGTACGTTCATTTTGCGCATCGAGGACACGGACATCGAGCGCTCGTCGCCGGAGGCGGTGCGGGCAATCGTCGAGGCCATGGCATGGCTCGGCCTCGAATACGACGAGGGTCCCTATTTCCAGATGCAGCGCGCCGATCGCTATCGTGCCGTACTGGGCGACATGCTGACGCGCGGGCTCGCTTATCGCTGCTATACCACTCCGGCTGAGCTCGATGCATTGCGCGCCGTACAAATGGCGCGCGGCGAAAAGCCGCGCTACGACGGCCGCTGGCGTCCGGAGCATGCAGCGCATCGCGTCCCGCCGCCCGACGTCGAGCCGGTGCTGCGGTTTCGCAACCCCGTGGCCGGGACGGTCGCTTGGGAGGACGGCGTCAAGGGACGCATCGAGATCGACAATGCTGAGCTCGATGACCTCGTGATTGCCCGTCCCGATGGCACGCCGACATACAACTTCTGTGTCGTCGTCGACGACCTCGACATGGCCATCACCCATGTCATCCGTGGCGACGACCACGTCAACAACACCCCACGACAGATCAACATCATCCGCGCGCTAGGCGCCGAGCCGCCGCAGTACGCGCACCTGCCGACGGTGCTGACTCCGGAGGGCGACAAGCTCTCCAAGCGCCACGGCGCCAAGGGGGTCCTGCAATACCGCGACGAGGGCTTCCTGCCGGAGGCGGTGGTCAACTATCTCGCGCGCCTCGGCTGGTCCCATGGTGATGCCGAGATCTTCAGTCGCGCGGAGTTCGTGGATTGGTTCGAGCTCGCCGGGCTGTCGTCGTCGCCAGGTCGGTTCGATCCCGACAAGCTGCGCTGGGTGAACCAGGAGCACATCAAACGAATGGCGGACGACGTTCTCGCCGAGCGCCTGATGCCGTTCGTTTTGGCAGCCGATCTGGACGTGGCTTCCGGTCCACCGCTCCCGCAGGTGGCGGCGCTGCTGCGCGATCGTGGCGCGACTCTGGTTGAAATCGCCGCCGCGGCCCGCTATTTCTATCGTACGCCGCAGCTCCCGCCAGAGCTCGTCGCGGGTCATGTCACGGCCGCCAGTCGGTCCGCGCTGGCCGACCTTCACCGTCAGTTCGCAGAGCTTGCATGGACCCGCGACGCGCTCGGCACCGCCATCAAGGCAACCGCTGCGCACCACGGTCTGAAGCCCCCGCAAGTGATGATGCCGCTCCGGGTGGTGGTGGCCGGATCGACCCAGACGCCGTCCGTCGATGCCGTGTTGGCGCTCCTGGGCCGCGACGTCGTGCGCGAGCGGATGGCAAGGGGACTCGAACTCGCCCCGTAGGAGCGGCATGGCGGGATGGGACCTCCACCCCGCTTCAGTGACATCGACGCGACAGATCGGCGCGGCAAGGGGTCTCGGACGACCCATCGGCGGGCACCATCGGGTAACATATCCATTTCCAGGAACTTGTCGCCCATGACCAAGTTCGTCTTTGTGACCGGCGGGGTGGTTTCCTCGCTCGGCAAAGGCATTGCCGCTGCATCCCTGGCCGCCATCCTTACCAGCCGCGGCGTCCGCGTCACCAATCTCAAGCTCGATCCCTACATCAACGTCGATCCGGGGACGATGAGCCCGTTCCAGCACGGGGAGGTCTTCGTGACCGAGGACGGCGCGGAAACGGACCTCGACCTCGGGCATTACGAGCGGTTCACCGACGTCCGCATGGGCAAGCGTAACAACTTCACCACCGGGCAGATCTACGAGAGCGTGATCCGCAAGGAGCGGCGCGGTGATTACCTCGGCGGCACCGTGCAGGTGATTCCGCACATCACCGACGAAATCAAGAGCTGGATCGCGGCATCCGCGAACATGGAGGACGGCAACGTTGCCGAGGTCGCAGTGGTCGAGGTCGGCGGTACGGTGGGCGACATCGAATCCCTGCCGTTCCTCGAGGCGATCCGGCAGATGGGTATCACCCTCGGGCGCGACAATGTCTGCTACATCCACCTCACCCTCGTGCCGTTCATCCCCACGGCCGGGGAGATGAAGACCAAGCCGACCCAGCACTCCGTGAAGGAGTTGCGCGAGATTGGTATTCAGCCCGACATCGTGCTGTGCCGGGCGGACCGGCCGGTTCTTGATAGCGACCGGCGCAAGATCGCGCTCTTCACCAATGTCGCCCCCGAAGCGGTCATTCAGGCCCTCGATACCGATTCCATCTACAAGATACCTGCAGCGTTGCACGACGAGGGCCTCGACGAGATCGTCTGCCGCAAGCTCGCCTTGAGCCCGCCGCCAGCGGAGCTGTCGACCTGGCACCAGCTCGTCCAGGCGTTGGAGCATCCCGAGGATCGCGTCGACATCGCCATGGTGGGCAAGTACGTCGATCTGACCGAGTCCTACAAGTCCCTGTCGGAGGCGCTCACCCACGCCGGGATCCACACCCGCAGCAAGGTCAAAATCCATTATGTCGACTCCGAGCTGGTCGAGCGCGAAGGGGTCGGCTGCCTGCAGGACATGGATGCGATCCTGGTGCCGGGTGGTTTCGGCAAGCGCGGCGTGGAGGGCAAGATCGCCGCCATTCGCTTCGCGCGGGAGAACGGCATTCCGTACCTCGGCATCTGCCTCGGCATGCAGCTGGCGGTGATCGAATACGCGCGCCACAAGGCCGGGTTTGCCGGCGCCAACAGCACGGAATTCGATCACGACACCCCGCACCCCGTGGTGGCGTTGATCACCGAATGGCAAAACCGCGACGGCTCGGTCGAGAAGCGCTCGGAAACGTCCGATCTCGGCGGCACGATGCGGCTCGGGTCCCAGCCTTGTGACGTAGTGCCCGGCTCGCTCGCCAATCGGATCTACGGTGCGACCCGCGTCGCGGAGCGGCATCGGCATCGCTACGAGGTCAATAACCATTACCTGCCGCGGCTCGAAGCGTCCGGGCTCACGGTCAGCGCCCGGGCGAGGAGTCCGCTGGCGGGCGACCTGTGCGAGATGATCGAGCT
>JBDSND010000013.1:0-5933 GCA_039915505.1 Casimicrobiaceae bacterium | reverse complement strand
AAGCGACCGGCAGGGGCTCACCGGCCAGCTGTTGAGCGCGGTGGTGGGCGAGGCACGCACGGCGGAGTTGCGGCCGCTGTTCGAGCGCGTGCTTCAGGGCGACGTGGTGTCCACGGAACGCCTGCTCGCCCAGCCGAGCGGTCCGCCGCGCTGGGAAGCGATCCATCTCGCGCCGAATCGGGATGCCGAAGGCAAAGTTATCGGGATCTACGCGGTGCACACCGATGTCCATGAGGAGAAGCGCAACGAGGAAGCGCTGCGCCGCGCCAACTGGATGCTTTCGTCGCACATCAACAACACACCCCTTGCGGTGCTCGAATGGGACCGCGAGTTCCGGCTGGTGCGCTGGTCGCCCCAAGCCCAGAACATCTTTGGCTGGACCGCCGAGGAGGTGCTCGGCATGCCTCTCACCGACAACCTGCTGGTGCATCGCGAGCATCTCGAGGAACTGGAAAGCGTGGTCACCGACCTCACCAGCGGCGTCGAGCCACGGGCGACGCGCCTCATGCGCAATCATCGCAAGGACGGCGAAACCATCTGGTGCGAGTGGTATCACTCCTGTCTTATGGACGACGGCGGGCGCCTGGCATCGATCCTGTCGTTCGTGCAGGACGTGTCGTCGCGCATCGAAGCCGAGGAGCGCCTGCAGTACATGGCGACCCGCGACGCCCTGACCGGGCTCCCCAACCGACTGATGCTGCACGAGCGCCTGGCGCAGGCCATCGCGAAGGCTAAGCGCACCCAGCAACGGGTCGGTGTCCTGTTCATCGACCTCGACCGCTTCAAGAACGTCAACGACACGCTTGGCCATCGCATCGGCGACGAGCTCCTCAAGCGGGTCAGCGAGGCGCTCGCCAGCGCTGTTCGCGAGACCGATCTCCTGGCGAGGCTCGGCGGCGACGAGTTCATGGTGATCGTCGAGGACTTCGACGAGCCAGCCGTCCTGGGCAAGATCGCCCAGAAGCTCCTCGACCGCATCGCCCAGCCATTCACGGTCGAGGAGCACGACATCTACGTGACCTCATCGGTGGGTATCAGCGTCTATCCGGACGACTCGGACGATCCCGAGGAGTTGCTGAAGCACGCCGACGTGGCGATGTACCGGTCGAAGGAACTCGGTCGCAACACCTTCCAGTTCCTCGATGCCGATCTCGCCGCACACCGGGTGCAGCAACACACCCTGGAACGGGCGCTACGGGCCGCGCTCAAGGACGACGGCCTGCAGATCCATTACCAGCCGGTGGTGCGGATCACCGACGGCGCGATCATCGGCGCTGAGGCGCTCCTGCGCTGGAAGCACGCGGAGTACGGCGACGTCGAGCCCCCGGTCTTCATTCCGCTGGCGGAGGAGTCGGGTCTCATCCATGCCCTGGGCGAATGGGTGCTGCGCACCGCCGCCTTGCAGTGCGCGCAGTGGCACCAGGCGGGCCTGGACTTCAAGGTGTCGGTCAACATGTCGGCGCGGCAGTTCTATCGCGAGGACCTGGCGCAGCGCTTTGCCGGGATCGCCAAGAGCGCTGGCTGTGCGCCCGCGTGGATCGAGCTCGAGGTCACCGAGACCAGCCTGCTGCATGATCTCAACGCCATTCGCAAGGTGCTGCACGAGTTGCGCGACGCGGGCTTCAGTGTCGCCATCGACGACTTCGGCACCGGCTATTCGTCGCTGACCCACCTCAAGCACTTCCCGATCGATACCCTCAAGATCGACATCTCGTTCATCGCCGACCTTGAGACCGATCCGGGCGATGCGGCCATCACCGAAGCGATCATCGCGCTCGCCCGTGGTCTCGGACTGCGGGTCTGCGCCGAAGGCGTCGGCACGCAGGCGCAGCTGCAATTCCTGAAGGAGCGCGGTTGCCACTGCTTCCAGGGTTACTGGGTGAGCCGCCCCTTGGCAGCCGACGCCTTTGCGGCGTTTGTCGCGGCATTGGGGGCACCGGCCGAGGCGACACCCGGGAATGTCCGCGGCCGCGGCGATGCAGCGCTGACCACCAAGCCGGCGCTGCAGGACGAGACGCGCGACTGATCCCCTGGCACGCGGGCGCTGGCTTCACCAGCGATGCGTTCGCCGCCGCGCGCACAACGCGCAGCAGCCGACCTGCGTGACACCGCGGCCCATGGTCTTGCTGGAATGAACCGAGCCGCGCACCTACTGGGCACGCGGCCGTAACGCTAGGCCTGCTTGTAGAAGACGTACTTCGCCTGGTAACCGACCTGCTGCTTCGCGCCGAGTGCTGCACTGTTGCAAGCGGCCGCCGGCGCGACGCCGCCCTTGGTCTCGAGTCGCTGGATGTAGGTGATGCCGGTCATGGCACCGTCGCCCATCGCCGGCTCGGCTTTCACGAGCTGCAGCGGAATGCTCCCGGCCATCCCCGGTGCTACCGCAACCTGCTTGCCTGTCACCTTGGAGCCGTCCGCGGCTTCCCACGTCGGCCCGCCGTAGTACTTGCCGACGGCCTTCTGCTGCATGTCGGACAGGGTGGCTACGGGGGCGACGAAGGCCCATTCGAACGCACCCGCCTGGTCTTTTTTCTCGCGGCATTCGTAAGTGATTTCGCCGGTCCCGAGGGTTTCCAGCGCGACGACGTGACCCGCAGGCACGCGCACCGGTTCGGGGAGGGAGGTATTGTCGACGCCGGCCGAGGCCGAGCCGGCAGCGGCCAGCAGCATTACCAGGGAGATGGATTGGAGCATGGTGTCCTCACGGAGGTTGGGATAGGGGAGCCGCCGGAATGGCGTCTCACTACCTACTACCCGTGGAGGCGGGGATTGGATGCAGCCCCGCGCAAATAAATCAGCGGGTGTTCATCGCGAGGGTGGTGCGCCCGACAAAGAGCACCGGTCCGGTGGGTCGGCCGGTGGGGGATCCGGTGGGTGGTTCCAGCGTGAGTTCGAAAAGCTGGCCGGCCTCGAGGGCCGGCAGCCTGGCCGCGTCGATCTCCGTGGGCTGGTTGGCGGGCACCATCCCCAGTGAGGTGGGTGCACTGGCGGACTGGGCCTTGGTCCAGAACTGCAGCGCCCGCTCCTGGGGGACGGTGGTGGTCCCCAGCGGGGTGAGGCGCACCCTTCCGCCCACGGACGCTTCGACGATCCAGCCCGCGTCGCGCTTGTCCGGGCTCTGCAATACGGCTACATAACGGGGAGCCGGCGGGGCGAGGAATCCGGGCTCGATGAGTCTCACGGCAAGCACCACCGCGACCAGAGTGGCCGCCATCGCACCGAAGCGCCAGAATTCTAGGGCTGACTGCCAAGGCACCTTCGCGGAGGTTCGGTGCGGCGGGGCGACCGCCGGCTCGATACCGGCCGCGATGCGGGGCCACAGGGACGCCGAGGGCTCAACCGGCGCGAGCCTGTCGGTGACGGGCAGCAGCCTGTCCTGCCAAAAGTAAACGTCCCGGCGAATCCCGGCGTCGCGCGCCAGCGCCTGCTCGAACTCCGTACGCTCCGACTCGGGGAGGGTGCCGATCACATATTCCGCGGCGGTCGCGGATCGCTCCGCGGGGTCGGTCGGGATCACGATAGACACTCCCTCAGCGAGATGAGGCCGCGCCGGATCCACGACTTCACCGTGCCGAGCGGCGCGCCGAGCCGCGCCGCCACCTGCTCGTGCGAGTAGCCGTCGACGAAGGCGAGCAACACGGATTGACGACGCTGGTCCTCCAGCCGTTCGAGACACCGGGCGATGGCGTGCTCCTCGGACGCCGCGTCCTCCGAATCGGGCGGTGCGTACGTTTCCAGCAGCGCCTGGTAGTCAGGGTCCTCCCGCTCGGGAGAGCTCTGCATGCTGCGCAGTGCATCCAGCGCGCGATGGCGCACGATGGTATAGATCCAGCCGCGGGCGGAGCCAAGCCTTGAATCGTAGGTATCCGCCTTGTTCCAGATCTGCAAGAAGGCGTCGTGCAGGATTTCCTCCGCAAGCTCTCGACGCCGTACCAGTCGAAGGGCAACCGCCATGAGCCGGCGCCGCTCACTTTGATAGATCGCACGCAGCGCGAATTGATCTCCGGCGGCGCAGCGCCGCAACGCTGCCTCGACATCGAGGGGGAGATCGTCGGCGTCGCTCATGGCTCGGTGCGGGCATAGAGCGCCCGAAGGGCCGAGACCCGCCGCGCCTTCACGGTTGTGTTTTCAGCCACGCCGCGATCGGTCGAGCCGCCCGCAACCAGTGCTTGTCGAGCATCATCAAGTGCGCCAGTCCCTTGACGATGACTGCCTCGACGCCGTGGTGACGCGCAGTCGCGTGGACGTCTTCGGGCGTGCTGATGCAATCACCCTCAGCGCCCAGCACCAGTAGCGGCGGATTCCTCCGCTCCGGCAGCTGCCAGTGCAGGCGTAGCGACAGATCGAAGAGCGCACGGGGCGACTCCTCGCCGATGTGGCGTGCGGCCTCCGCCCGGATCGCGGGTCGGACCGTCTCGCTGAAATAATAGGGCTCGAGCGCCAGCAGCACGGCAACCGGGAGCCGACCGGGGTCGAGGGGGTTGAGTTGCATCAGGTAGTCGGGCGGTGCGGCGGCGAGCCGGGCCGCCACCACCATCAAGCCCGCGGGCGGCACCGGCGCAAGCAAGGCGGCGGCGCGCACCGGGCGCGTGGCGAGCAGGCGCTCGACCACGGCAGCGCCCATCGAATGACCGATCAGCACCGGCGGCGCAGGTAGCAAGGCGGCAACGCGCTCGACATCCGCCGCGTAATCGTCGAGCCCTGCCAGAAAGAGGCTGTCGCGACCGCCCGAGGTACCGTGGCCACGCAGGCTGAGCGCGTGGCATGCATAACCCTGGCTCGCGAACCACGGCAGGAAATAAGGCTCCCAGCACCAGCCGTCGCAAAACCCGCCGTGCACGAACAGCAGCGGTGGGCGATCGGCCGATGCGCGCTCGGGAATGCGCGAGCGGACCTCGAGGTGAGCTTCGGCGGGGAGCATCAGCCCGGAGACCCGGTTGCGCGGTACTGGCGCCAAGGGCCGCAATCGGCCGGCGCACCGCGCACGCGCGGCGCACGGGTGGCGATACTCGATGTCCCAAGGTCCGGCGCGCCGAGGACGGATGTGCCGCGGGCCGATGCGCCCAGGGCGGATATCTCAAAGGCCGTGGCCCTATCACGTTCACTCAAAGCGAACATTGAACAAACGATCGTGCGTCTCGTGGAAACAGCCGCAAGCGTCCTCATTTTGAATGATGGTACGTGCGGTGGTGCCGGCGCCGAGGGGGCGTGCTGGCAAAATAGCCGCTTTGCGTCGGCGCCTTCCAACCGGACTGCCCGGCCGTGCGCATGGCGCGCCGTAGCGAACCATGTTGTGCGCGGACCAAGCGCCCCGTGCCATCCTCCATGCCCGACGAGTAACGTTGCGATGTCGTTTCCGGCCCGAAAAAAGGTTTCCATTCTGCCAGACGCACCCGTTCCCGCGAGCGCCGTCTACGACCCGGGCTGCCGGCGCTGCTCCCGGCTGGCCGCTTTCCTGGATGCGGTGAAGCGCGACCATCCGACCTACTTCTGCAAGCCGGTGCCGCCCTTCGGCACCGAACGCGCGCCATTGACCATCGTCGGACTTGCCCCCGGTCTGCATGGCGCGAACGCCAGTGGCCGGCCGTTCACCGGCGATTACGCCGGCATCCTGCTGTTCGAGACGCTGCACGCCTTCGGTTTTGCCAGTGCACCGGTCACGACCGGCCCGGACGACGGCCTGACCCTCATCGGCTGCCGCATCAACAACGCGGTGAAGTGCCTGCCACCGGACAACAAGCCGCTGCCGGCCGAGATCCGTGCGTGCAACACCTACCTCGCCGCCGATCTCGCCACGGTTCCCGAGGGCGGCGCAATCCTGGCGCTCGGCCGGGTCGGGCACGAGGCGGCGCTGCGTGCGCTGGGTCTCAAGCCTGGACTCTATGCCTTCGGCCACGGCGCCGCCCATCCCCTGGCGCACGGCGTCGTGCTGT
>JBDSND010000044.1:0-49547 GCA_039915505.1 Casimicrobiaceae bacterium | reverse complement strand
GTCAGCCCGAAAAACGGCTGATGCGGCGCACGTGCCGGGATCGCCGTGCGCCCCCGCACTTCCTTGGCGCGGAGTTCCGCCTCTGCCGAGACGCCGCGTTGGGGACGGTTCGACGGACGTGCCGCCGGCGGCTGCAGGAAGCCCCACTCGGAAACATCGCCGGTGAGATCCATGGAGGAGAACCGGCCATAGCCGTTGTACACAGCCGTCGCTGCCCCGCCGTCGGCGAAGTCGACGAAGGCCACGTGCGCGCCGACCGTGCGGCGCGCTGGATCCCAATCGAAGGTGCGCGCGCGCACGCTCCGCGCCATGCCGCCGCACAGCAGGCGCAGGATGTCGAACTGGTGCGATCCCTGGCGATAGGTGACCCCGCCGCCCAGCGCGAGATCGAATTCCTCCATGCGCCGCGGCCGATAGACCCAGTCGGTGTAGCACCAGGTATTGACCATGCGCACCCGGCCGAGCGTGCCGCCTGCGACGATCTCGCGCATGCGTTGGATCGGAAGGTCGTAGCTGTGCGAGTGCCCGACCATGAGCACGACGCCGGCTGCTGCCGCGGCCGCGACCATCGCGCGTGCGTCCTCGAGGTTCGCGGCCATCGGCTTCTCGACCAGCACGTGGATTCCGGCCGCACAGGCCATCGCCACGTGCTCGCGGTGCCGGTCGGTAGGCGTGGCAATGTAGACGGCGTCCAATGCCGTGTCGGCGAGCATGTCCGCAAGGCCGGAATAGCCGACCATGCCGTGCTCGGCGACGATGCGGGCGCGTACGTCTGCCGCGGGTTCCGCAATCGCGGCGAGCGCCACGCCTGGATGGGCGCGCAGGGCCGGAACGAATGCCCGGCCGGCAGCACCGACGCCTGCAATGCCGATGCGCACCGGTGCTCTCACCGCCGCCCTCATTCGGCGATCTGACCGAGCGTCGTCGCCGACGTTCGCGTGGGCAGTGAGGCCGGACGCGACGTGCGCTCCTCGCCCGCCGTCATCGTGGTCATGTCGGCGTCCAAATTCTCGATCATGGCAACGAGCGCGCGCCGTGCCGCCGCGAGGTCTTCCTGCGCCAGGCCGGCGAGGGCAATGCGATTCACCTCCTCGGCCGCTGCGACACTCACGGCCCGCAGCGACGCACCCTTCGGAGTTACAAAGACGCGAATCTCCTTACGGTTGTCCGGCATTTTCTGCCGGGTCACGTAGCCCAACGTTTCCATCGCCTGAACTGCGGCGAACGTCGACGGCTCGGTGATGCCGGCGAGCTCGGAGAGTTGGCGCTGGGTCACGCCGTCGCCCTGCCACAGGATGCGCAAGAGCGTCCAGTGGCTGTAGGAAACACCGTGGCGCGCGAGCCGCGCCTGTAGCGCCCGCGAGGTGCCACGAAACGCATCCTTGACGATGTGGGCCATGCGCTCGTTCGAGAGCGCCGCGCGCCATCGTGCGGCCTTGCGAAGCCCTTGCGGCGTCATGTGCTGTGCCTTTCGTCCGGGCAACGTCGACCGGCGCTACGGTGGAAGGTCCCAACGTCAGGGGACTGTGCGGTGACCGGCGTACGCAGCGGCGGCGTTCGCCCTAACACGGAGCCTTGAGCCTTGCTGCAGGGCACGTCGATCTTGGCCAGGCTCGGTCCGCGCGACGACAGGGTTGATATTAGGTGACTAAGATTGTATAGTCAACTTTCCGAAGCCTTCGATCCGCATCGGACGGCCGGCTTCCGCCCGAGTAGCCGGAAGCCCTTCGCGAAGCGGAGCCGTCACTGTGGGGACAATAAAGACGCCATAAAGGCGCTGTAGGGGCGCCGTAGGGCGCTGATTCGCTAGAGACGCGCGATCGAACAGTAGTCAAGTAGACGCGCGAGGGATTGGCACCAGCGGCGACGCAGCCCAATGGCTCCAGCATAAAAAAGTTAACTAAGTAAATCGTACCCCCTGCACCTGCACGGACGTGCCATCGAACAAGGATGAGTTGCATGGAAACCGCCGAACAAAATCAATTGCTCACCCAGGTCGGACCCGGCACGCCCATGGGCAACCTGCTGCGCCGCTATTGGCAGCCGATCGGCGCGGCGGTCGAGCTCGAGCGCCGCTGGACCAAGCGGGTGCGCCTGCTCGGCGAGGATCTCGTGCTCTTCCGGGACCGTCAGGGTCGCCGCGGCCTCATCGCGGAGCAGTGTCCGCACCGCGCCGCGTCGTTCTATCACGGCATTCCCACCGAGGACGGAATCCGCTGTCCGTACCATGGCTGGGAGTTCGACGCACAGGGCAAGTGCCTCAACCAGCCCAACGAGGTCGACAACTGCAAGTTCCGGGAAAAGGTCGCCACCCACGCCTATCCCGTCGAGGAGCTCGGCGGACTGCTCTTTGCCTACCTTGGTCCCGAGCCACGACCGCTACTCCCGCGCTTCGACGGTTTCGTCGCCGAGGGCGCGATCCGCATGATGGGGCGCGCGTTGCTACCCATCAACTGGCTGCAGATCATGGAAAACTCGATGGACCCGATCCATACCGAGTGGCTGCATGGGCATCACTACGAGTTCCAGAAGGAGCAGGAGGGCGTCAAGGTCGCGATCAGCGCCCACCACGAAAAGATCGACTTCCGCGAGTTCGAGTTCGGCCTCACCAAGCATCGCCTGCTCGCCGGTCACTCCGAGGATTCCGACGACTGGCGCATCGGCCACCCCGTGGTGTTTCCCAACATGCTCGCCGTGGGCAATGGCGACGAGTCGCAGCGGTACTACTCGTTCCAGATCCGGGTACCGGTCGACGACGAGCACACCCTGCACCTCTGGTACAACGCCTACCTGCCGCCCAAGGATGCCGTGGTGCCCCCGCACCTCACGAGCAGGGTGCACCTGTACGACGTGCCCTATCGCGACGCCGACGGCGAGTTCATCGTCGACAACGTCGATGGCCAGGACATGATGGCCTGGATCAGCCAGGGCACGATCGCAGACCGCACCCGCGAGAATCTCGGCGCCTCGGACAAGGGCGTGGCGATCTATCGCCGGGTTTTGAAGCGCGAGCTGAAGAAGGTCGCGGAAGGCATCGACCCGATTGGCGTGGTGCGCGATCAGGTGCGCAACCGCCGGATCGAGCTCCCCAACGAGCGCAAGAAGCATCACAATAGCGATGGCTTCGCGAGCTTCATGCTGCGTACGCACGCCAAGTACTCGCCGATCGCACCCGATCTGGTGCGAATCTTCGAGAATCGCGAACCTGCCTTGGCCTAGCCCGTCCCCTTGTAGGGCCGATGCCGCAGTGCGGCGTCCCTCCCGCACCTGTCGCCGTCGCAGGGCGCCGGCAGACTCATTCCCAGTTCCGAAGGATGTACTTATGGATGCCCTGGAGGCAAAGCAGCGATTGATCGACGCGGGCCTGATCCTGGACGCGGCCGGGCAGGGTGATCTCACCCGCGGCCACGTCTCGGTGCGCGTGCCCGGCGATCCAGCGCACTTCTATATGAAGCCGCACAGCCATGGCCTGGACGAGATCACCCTCGACAACATCGTGGTATGCAATCTCGACGGCGAGAAAGTCGCCGGCGGCGGTCGGCGCCACAGCGAGGTGTTCATCCATTCCGAGATTTACAAGGTCCGGCCCGACGTGACCAGCGTGATCCACACCCATCCGGACCACGCCGTGGCCCTGTCCGCGACCGGTCGGCCCCTGCGGCCCATCAGCCAGCCTGCGGTGGCATTCGCGGATGGCGTGCCGTACTTCACTGACACCATTGACCTGATTCGCACCCGGGACATGGGCGCTGGCGTGGCGCGGGCGCTCGGATCGTGCAAGGCGACGCTGATGCGCAACCACGGCGTTGCCGTGGTCGGTGCCACGCTGGAGGAAGCCACGATCCTTGCCATCATGCTCGACAACGCCTGTCGCATCCAGCTCGCGGCCGAGGCAGCGGGCGGGATTGGCACTGAGTTCGGTCCCGAGGAGATCGAGCGCCTGCAGCACAACATCACCCGTGCTGAGCAGTACACCGTCAACTTCGAGTACTTGCGGCGACGCGCGCTGCGCGCATCCCGCAGCTGATTCCACGAGAAGGAGGAAACCCCATGAAGACACGCCTGATCGCGCTCGCCGCCGCACTCCTGGCCATCGCCCTGGCTCCCGGGCAAACGATGGCAGCCGATGCGGCTTCCCCGCAACTCTCCGTAGCGGACATGGCGGCCTACCAGGGTCCCGACCGGCAGCAGCGCCTCCTCGCCGCGGCCAAGAAAGAGGGCGGTGAGCTGATGGTCTATCACGTCTATCCCAACCTGCCGGCGGTGATGAACGCGTACACCAGCAAGTACGGCATCAAGGTGAAGGCCTGGCGCTCGGGATCAGAGGGCGTGCTGCAGCGAATCACGAACGAGTCGCGCGGCAACCGCTTCGAAGTCGACGTGGTCCAGAACAACGCACCCGAGAACGAGGCGGCACATCGCGAGAAGCTGTTGCAGGAGGTGCGCTCACCCTACTACGCCGACCTGGTGGCCGCGGCCGTGCCGTCGCACAAGGAGTGGGTAGGAATCACCCTTGACGTGTTCGTCGCTGCCTACAACACCACCAAGGTCAAGAAGGAGGAGCTGCCCAAGAGCTACAAGGACCTGCTCGATCCCAAGTGGAAGGGGCGGCTCGGCGTCGAGGTCGACGACTACCACTGGTTCGCGACCCTGGCCGCGAACATGGGGGAGAAGGAAACCAACAAGCTCTTCAGCGACATCATCGCCGCCAACGGCATGTCGGTGCGCAAGGGCCACTCTCTGCTCACCAACCTCGTGGCGTCGGGCGAAGTGCCGCTCGGCCTCACCATCTACAGCTGGACGCCGGAACAGCTCAAGAAGAAGGGCGCGCCGATCGAGATCCACCCGATCGCCCCGGTGATCGCCCAGTTCAGCACCATCGCCGTGACCAAGAAAGCGCCTCACCCCTACTCGGCGCTGCTGTTCCATGACTTCATGCTGACCGAGGGACAGCAGCTGCTCGCCGACCTCAACTACGTGCCTACCAGCAAGAAGATCGAGACCCCGGTGAGCAAGCTGCAGCTCAAGTACATCGATCCGGAGGCGGCGCTCGACAACAACGAGAAATGGATCAAGACCTACGAGGAAGTGGTCACCAAGCCTGGCAAGTGACCTGGCCCTTCGGCGCCGCCTTCCCCGGCAGCGCTCGGGCGCGCCGATCGGAGGCCTCCGCATGGCGTGGGGGCCTGCGTGGCGATAAGAAATCGAAGTCAGCCGATAAGCCGGGTTCTGTTACGGCGCGCCTTTCGAGGGGCGCGCTATGGCCGTCATTCCTCTGGGCGCCGCGTTACCGCTGCGCTCTAGCCACCTACCCGCGGACTGGACGAGCAGCCTGTATTGCGATTGCGTCCGCCTATTTGGTGTTGCTCCGGATGGAGGTTGCCGCGTTTCACCCGCTCCCCCGAAGAGGAGCGACTCGTCTCTGTGGCCCTGTTCCTCGCCTTCGGCGCCGCTTGCGCGACGCCTTATAGCGTCTGGGCGTTACCCAGCATCCTGCTCTGTGGAGCCCGGACTTTCCTCTGCGCGCGCTCCAGCCCCGAGGTTTCCCCCGGCTCGGCATACCCGCAGCGACGGTCTGGCTGGCTTCGAATTTCGATTATAGACGGCGGCGGGCCCGCATCGTCTTTCAACACGCGGGTTCCGCCAGCCGGTCGGCTATTGGTCGGTTTCGACACGCCAGTGCACGGTTTCCCCTGCCATCAGGGGCACGACCTCGTCGCCGGCGAATGCGTAGGTCGACGGCACCGACCATGGCTCGCGCCAGAGGGTGACCGTGCCCGTGTTGCGCGGGACGCGATAGAAGTCGGCGCCGAAACCGCTGGCGAAATCCTCCAGCGCGTTGAGCCGTCCGGCGGAGGCAAACACGTCCGCATAGAGCTCGAGCGCGGCGTGCGCCGAGTAGCACCCAGCGCAACCGCAAGCGTGCTCCTTGGTATGCCGCGCGTGCGGGGCCGAATCGGTGCCGAGGAAGAACTTCGGCGAGCCGCTCACGGCCGCGCCGACCAGCGCCACCCGGTGGCGCTCGCGCTTCAGCACCGGCAGGCAGTAGAGGTGCGGGCGCACGCCGCCGACCAGCAGGGCATTGCGCGAGTACATGAGGTGCTGGGGCGTGAGGGTCGCCGCGACCATCGGTCCGGATTGCGTGACGAACGCAACCCCCTCGGCCGTGGTGACGTGCTCCAGCACGATCCTGAGCCCCGGGAACATGCCCACGATGCGTTCGAGGGTGCGATCGATGAACACGCGCTCGCGATCGAATACGTCGACGTCCGGATCGGTGACCTCGCCATGCACGGCGAGCACCATGCCCTGCGCCTGCATGGCCTCGAGCACCGGCAGCACGCGCTCGATGGCAGTGACGCCGGAGGCCGAGTTGGTTGTCGCCCCGGCCGGGTAGTACTTGACGGCAAGCACGTAGCCCGAGGCCTTGGCGCGAGCAATCTCCGCCGGCGGCGTCTCGTCGGTGAGGTAGAGGGTCATAAGGGGCGCAAACCGAGTCGAACCGGGGAGGGCGTCGAGAATGCGTTGCCGGTAAGCGCCTGCCGCTGCCGTGGTCGTCACCGGTAGCTTGAGGTTGGGCATCACCAACGCACGGGCGAACACGCGCGCAGTCGCCGGCGTCACGTCCGCGAGGGCGGCGCCGTCGCGCAAGTGCAGATGCCAGTCGTCAGGCTGGCGCAGAACGAGACGTTCGGAAGTCATGGTCAAAGTTGCGGCGTTGGGCGAGAGCACGCGGAACGCGCGTACGGCACGCTGCAAATTGTACCGTTCATCCGACGCTGGCCGAGGCCGTCGGCTTGGACGGCACGTGGCGGAGAACTCCGCTCGCAGGGTATAATGCTGGGTTCTCCCAGACCCTCATCGGCAACCGGGACGAGCGGCCCAGTGCGTCGGCATTGCGTTCCTGCGGTGCACGGTGAAAGATGAGCGCCCCGGGGTCGGGGCCACCCGCGACGAGAGGTCAGGTCGAGGCAGTCGAGCAGAGGGCAAGTTGAGGCAGTCGAGCAAGCAACGGCAGTACATGAGCGCAACGAGATTGGGGACATGACGGCAGTGCGCGGCAGTGCGGCACTACGACAATGCGACGCGCAATCCCCGAGCAGCACGCTTCGAGACGAACAACCGAGGTAGCGTATGGCCAAGAATGCAACCGCCCAGGCGACCGTGGCGAAGAAGCCGAAACCCTTGACCGAGGAGAGCCTGCTTCGCGCACCCGAGAAGGACTACATGAACGAGGCGCAGCTTGCCTTTTTCCGGCAACGACTGGTCGAGCTGCGCGAGCAGCTCCTGCTCAATGCCGACGATACGGGCCAGCACCTGCGCGAGAACGAGGTGACGACCGACCCCTCCGACCGGGCTACCCTCGAGGAGGAGTACACCCTCGAGCTGCGCACCCGCGACCGGGAACGTAAGCTTCTCAAGAAAGTCGAAAAGTCGCTGCGTATGATCGAGGACGGCAGTTACGGCTACTGCGAGGAGACCGGCGAGCCCATCGGGGTGCCTCGACTCCTGGCGCGGCCGACCGCCACGCTGTCGCTCGAAGCGCAGGAGCGTCGCGAGCGTGTGCAGAAGCTCTACGGGGACTGACCGCCCTTCGCGGCTTCCTGCGGACGGGGCTCCTGCACCGCCCGCGAGCATTCAAACCGACGCGCGCGGGACCCGTGCAGGGCCCGCCGCGCCGCTCTCCGAAGAAGCCTTTCCAAGGAGCATTTCCATGGCCGCACCCTTCACCCTTCCGTCGCTGCCGTTTCCCGAGGGCTCGCTCGACCCAGTCATCTCGGCCAACACGCTCTCCTTCCACTACGGCAAGCATCACAAGGCCTACGTCGACAACCTCAACAAGTTGGTCGCCGGCACCGAGTTCGAGAGCATGTCCCTCGAGGACATTGTGAAGGCGACCGCCGGCAAGGTCGACAAGGCCGGGATCTTCAACAACGCCGCGCAGGTTTGGAACCACACGTTCTACTGGAACTGCCTACGGGGTCAGGGCGGCGGCAAGCCGAGCGGTGATATCGCCACGAAGATCGACGCGGCCTTCGGCGGCTACGACAAGTTCAAGCAGGAGTTCGCCAACGCCGCGGTCACCCAGTTCGGATCTGGGTGGGCGTGGCTGGTCGCCGATGGCGACAAGGTCAAGATCGTGAAGACCGCCAACGCCGATACGCCGATCGCCCGCGGCGAACGCGCGCTGCTCACCATCGACGTCTGGGAGCACGCGTATTACCTGGATTATCAGAACCGTCGTCCCGATCACGTCAATGCTGTGATCGACAAGTTGCTCAATTGGGACTTTGCCACCGAAAATCTCTCTCGGCGGTAAGTTGCCAGCTGCCGGGGCTGCGCGACTAGCCGCGCGGTCCAAGGGGTGGGGCTTGCAGCGCGCAGACAACGGCCGGCAACCCCGGCGGTTGTGGTACGTGATTCAGCCTTGTCCATCCCTCACCTGCGGCCGATAATCGAACGGGCATGCCGCGCGCATGCCCGTTCCGACTCCAACGTCGTACCCATCATGGCGCTATTCTCGAAGCCTCCCGCCAAAAAGCCTACGGTGAACCCGCCCCAGCTCAAGCTCAGGGCCGCGCCGCCAGGGACACGTCCCCCCTCGGCCCGCGAGGTCGTCAAGCAGATCGCCGGAGGTGTACCCGAGGCCCCGGCATCGTCCGCTCCGGTTGTGGCACCCAGCAACCGTGTCGCCGGCCCCTCGGCGCCGGCGATCTCCCTCGATTCGAGCAGCAACGGCTTGTGCGGCGCGCTGGAGAACGCCGCGCTGCTCTTCGCCAGCAACCAGGCCGGGCCCGCACAGACGCTGCTCGAAGCCGCGGTGGTCGAGGATCCCGACGCCAAGGGGTCGGCGCTTGCGTGGCTCTCGCTATTCGATCTCCTGTGTCGGGCTGGCGACCGCACATCGTTCGACCGCCTCGCGTTGCAGTACGTCGTGCAGTTCGAGCGCTCAGCGCCCTCTTGGGAAGAGCTCGGCGCCCCTGGACCGGGCCGGCGAGACGCGGCGCGCGGTAGCTACATCGCCCTGACCGGCGTGCTCACGGACGCAAGCTCGCCCCAGATCGATGCCCTGCGCAGGCTCGGCGACAGCGACCGGGAGGCCAAGCTCGATCTCTCGGCCGTGACCGACTGCGACGATGGCGGAGCGCATCTGCTCGCGGCCGCTCTCGGGGGGGTTCGCCGACGTCGCGTCGCCCTCGTACTCGACCGCGCCCAAGGATTGCGCGAGCGCCTGCAAAAGCGCACCAACGAGGGTCGTGAAGCGGGGGAAGGCGCGTGGCTCCTGCTCCTCGAGCTCCTGCAGTGGCAGGGCGAGCAGGCTACGTTCGACGACCGCGCTGTCGATTTCGCCGTGACCTTCGAGGTGTCTCCCCCTTCATGGGAGCCGCCACTACCCCAAGCCCCGCCCCCGCCCAAGCGCCCTTCGCGCACGCGCGGCGATAGGGAGGCCATTGCCTGGTCCGGCGAAGTAAAGGGGCCGTCGCCCGAAGTTGTCGCCCAGCTCCTGGAATTCGCGCAGCCGCGTGGCAGCTTGCTGTTAGATATGGCCCAAGTCGAGCGCATCGACTTCGTCGCGGGCGGCGCGCTCGCGAACGCCGTCCAGCGCCTCGAGACCAAGCAAAAGACCGTGCAGATCGTCGGTGCTACACCGATCGTGCGGGCGCTCCTGCTCCTCGTGGGGATTTCCGGCGAACTCTTCGTGCGCAAGGCGGCCTGAAGCTGTAGCCGCCGGTTTGCGAGCCTCTCGCCCCGCCGGGGCGCCTCCCCTATGGAAACCTTTCACGGTACCACCATCCTTTCCGTGCGCCGCGACGGCGCCGTGGCCTTGGGCGGGGACGGCCAGGTTACCCTCGGCAACATCGTGGTGAAGTCGACCGCCCGCAAGGTCCGGCGGCTGCACAACGATCGCGTTCTTGCCGGCTTCGCCGGCGCCACCGCCGACGCGTTCACCCTGTTTGAGCGCTTCGAGGCTAAGCTCGACAAGCACCAGGGTCATCTCACCCGTGCTGCGGTCGAGCTCGCCAAGGACTGGCGTGCCGATCGCATCTTGCGCCGGCTCGAGGCGATGCTCGCTCTCGCCGACCATAGCGCCTCGTTGATCATCACCGGCAACGGCGATGTTCTGGAGCCGGAGTACGGCATCGTCGCGATCGGCTCAGGCGGCCCCTATGCCTTGGCAGCGGCAAGAGCGCTCCTCGATCACACCGCACTCCCCGCCGATGCCATCGTGAAGCAAGCGCTCACCATTGCCGGCGACCTGTGCATCTACACCAACCAGCAGCACGTGATCGAAGTGCTGCCGGCCCCGTGACCACGCCTATTCAGGATTCCACGGTCGACGTGCTCGTCGTCGGCGCGGGGCTCGTCGGGCTCGCGCTCACCGCGGCGCTGGCGCACTCGGGACTGTCGGTCGCGCTGTCCGATCGCTCGCCGGTGGAAACCCCGGAGCTGCCTGCGGACCCCGACGCCTGGGATCCGCGGGTCTATGCGGTGAGTCCCGGCAGTGCCACGTTCCTGCGCGGCGTCGGCGCCTGGCAGCACGTGACCTGCGAGCGCGTGCAGGCGATCGAGTCGATGCGCATCCAGGGGGATGGCGAGGGCACTCTGGAATTCAGCGCCTACGATCTCGGCGAGCGCGCGCTGGCGTGGATCGTGGAGGAGCGCACCCTGCGCGCCGCCCTGGTGCCGTTGGTACGTGCCAGCGGGGCGTCCGTCCGGGCACCCGCGGAATTCGCCGGCATTGAATGGTCGGCCGATCGCGCCGAGGTTCGCTTCGCCGACGGCACACGTGTCACGACCAGGCTCGTGGTGGGTGCCGACGGGCTGCGCTCACGGGTGCGGGAAGCGGCCGGTCTCCTGGTCCAGCCCCGGCCGTACGGCCAGTCGGCCGTGGTCGCCAATTTTGCATGCGAGCGGGCGCATCACGGGCGTGCCTCGCAATGGTTCCTTGCCGACGGCGGCGTGCTCGCCTGGCTGCCTCTGCCGGGACGACGGATGTCGATGGTCTGGTCGGCCCCCGAAGCGCTCGCCGCCGAGTTGCTCGCACTCGACAGTGCGAGCCTCGCCGCACGCGTCGAGAGCGCCGGCGCCAGCGCGCTCGGCGAACTCTCGCCGCTGACACCCGCGGCGGGTTTCCCACTGACCGCACTGCGGCTTCCGACCGTCGTGGCCCATCGCCTTGCCCTGGTCGGAGATGCCGCGCATGGCGTGCATCCGCTTGCAGGGCAAGGCGTGAATCTCGGGTTCGGCGACGCCGACGTGCTCGCCACCACCCTACGCCTGCGCGGTGTCATCGAGGACCCGGCGACCCCGTGCCTGCTGGATCGCTACGCCCGCCTGCGCGCCGAGCCCGTCCAGGCGATGCACCTCGTTACCGATGGCCTCGCGCGTCTCTTCGGCGCGAGCTCCCCGTGGCTGCGCACGGCCCGGAATCTCGGCCTCGCGGCAGTCGATCGCCTCCCTCTCATCAAGCGCGCATTGGCCGAGCCGGCGCTGCGCTGAGCCACGACCCCCCGCTGCGCTGAGCCATCCACCCGCCGCTTCGATCATGCAGTTTGGAGAACCATCATGAAAACGAACTACGTGCTGTGCGGACTGGCGCTGTTGGCCGTCATCGCGCAACCCCTCGGGGCGCAGTCCCTGCCGCAATCAACCGCGCCCACGGCGCCTGCCATGCAGGGTGCGGCGTCGAACGCCGCCAACCATGGAGAAGCCGGGGCGATCAAGAAGCTCCTCGAGCAGAAATTTCCCGGCGCCACGATCGGGAGTATTGCGAAAAGCGGCGCACCGGGCATGTTCGAGGTGCAGTTCGACGACCAGATCGTCTATACCGACGCCAGGGTGAGCTATGTATTCGTCGGCGCGCTATACGATGCCGATAGCAAGCGCAATCTCACCGAGGAGCGCCTGCGCAAGCTGAACCGGATCGTGTGGAGTGACCTGCCCCTCGAGCTCGCCATGAAAAAGGTCAAGGGCACCGGCGCGCGCAAGCTCGCCGTGTTCTCCGATGCCGATTGTCCGTTCTGCGAGCGGTTGGAGAAGGAGCTGAAGACCATCGACAACGTCACGATCTACACCTTCGTCTACCCCATTGACCAGCTGCATCCCGATGCGGCGCGCAAGACCCGCATCATCTGGTGCGCGCCGGATCGTCAGGCGGCGTGGGACGCGTGGTTCGCCTCGAAGAAGTTGCCGGACAATGCCGGCGAATGCGAGACGCCGCTCGACAAGACGCTGGCGCTGGGCCAGAAGCTGCGCATCAATGCCACGCCGACGTTGATATTCGCCGACGGCAGCATGATCCCCGGCGCCTTGCCTGCACCGAGGCTGGAGACCGAGCTCAATCACTCCGAAGCGGAGGCTGCGAAACTCGCGGGCCCGGCCAAGGCGTCGGTAGGTACGGCAGCGAATGCAGCCTCCGCCGGCGCGACGGGCGGCAACGCCGGCGCCAGCACGGGCGCGGCGGTCCAGAAGCCTGCCCCCGGAGCGCCGCAGGGTGCCGTCAAGCCGGCCGGTGGCGCCGCTAAGGCCGCGACATCGAAATAATTAGAATCGGAATCCGGAGGAGCGTCCATGGCGATCATCGATTTCCTGAAGAAGCAGTTCATCGACGTCATCGAGTGGACCGATGACTCGCGGGACACGCTATCGTACCGTTTCCCGGACGAGGACAAGGAGATCAAGAACGGCGCCCAGCTGATCGTGCGGGAGTCGCAGGTCGCCCAGTTCGTCTACCTGGGTGCATTTGGCGACCGCTTCGGTCCGGGCAAGCACACCCTCACCACCGACAATATCCCGGTACTCACCAATCTGCGCAGCTGGAAGTACGCGCTCGAAAGCCCGTTCAAGGCGGACGTCTATTTCGTCATAACCCGCGTTTTCACGGGCAACAAGTGGGGCACCGCGAATCCGGTGATGATGCGCGATGCGGACTTTGGCATCGTGCGCCTGCGCGCCTACGGCACCTACGACTTCCGGATCGTCGACGTCGAGAAGTTCCTCAAGGAGGTCGCGGGGACGGACGATCACTTCAGGCTCGATGAGTTCAACGACACCATGCGCTCGCGCATCGTCAGCGTGTTCTCCGACGCCCTTGCTTCCGCCGGGATTCCCGCCCTCGACGTTGCGACCCGCTACGGCGAACTTGGCTTGGCGCTCCTGCCGCTCATCAATCCGGTGCTCGGCGAGAAATATGGCCTCGCGATGACGAGCTTCATCGTCGAGAACGTGTCGGTGCCGGCGGAGGTGGAAGAGGCGATCGACAAGCGCTCGAGCATGGCAGCGGTCGGCAACCTGAACGATTACGTGAAATACCAGATGGGCCAGGGCTTCGCGCGCGGCGGCTCCGGCGCGGCAGGCGTCGGCGCGGAAATGGCCGTTGGCATGGCGATGGCCCGCGAGATGGTCAATCAGCCCGGCGGAATCACCGGTCAGGCGACGCCCGGGGTTGCAGCGCCAGTCGCCGCCGCGCCCGGCCTGGACCTGCTCGGTCCGGCGGAAGCGGCGAAGCTCCTGGGGGTGGAAGAGTCGGACGTGCTGGCGAGCCTCGAAGCCGGCGATCTCAAGGGCAAGCGAATCGGCGCGCAGTGGCGTGTCACGCGCGCTGCGATCGAAGCCTTCATCAACTCGTGAGCCTCAACTCGTGAGCCGCAGCGTGCGTGGGGCGTGGCGGGGGATGTCGGCTGCGATGCTCGTCGGCGCCGTGGTGCTCGGCTGGCTCGGATGGGCCAGTGCGCAGGACACGCGCGCGACCGAAGTCCAGGCCGCTGCCAGGACCTGGGTTGGCCATGCCGACCGCCTTGATGGCGAGGCCACCTGGAAGCACGCGGGTGCGAAGTTTCGCAGTGCCCTCACGACCGAAGCCTGGGCCAAGGCGTTGCGCGATGCCCGATCGCGGTTCGGCGCCACGCAGCAGCGCGCGGCTGTGTCGACCCGCTTCGAGTCGGCGTTTCCCAATGTGCCGGCCGGCGACTACGCTCTGGTGCAATTTCGCACGGCATTCGAGCGGCACTCCGAAGGTCGCGAGACCGTCACTCTGGAACGCGAGCCCGATGGCACGTGGCGGGTGATCGGTTATTTCATCCGCTGATCGCGCTGCCGTCATGGCGCCGGATGCGATCGCGCTTGCCAAGTTCGCCTGTCCGGCCTGCGGCGGCGAGGCCATCTGGAACCCCGAGCGGCAGCAGTTGGTGTGTCCCTATTGCGGCACGGCTTCCGACGCCGCACCGGGGAAGGCCGGCGGCGTAATCGTCGAGCATGATCTCGTGGCGGCGTTGGCGCGCGCGGACGGTGCGGGCGGTGGCTGGCAGGATGCGAAGCGCGAGGTGCTGTGCCGAAGCTGCAATGCTATCTCCGTGCTCGATCCAGCGCGGCAGGCGCAACAGTGCGCGTTTTGCGGGGCGGCGCAGCTCGTGCCGTACGAGTCCGACCGCGCGGCATTCACCCCGGAGAGCGTTCTGCCGTTGCGGATCGCGGAAACCCAGGCGCGCGACGCGATCCGCGCGTGGTTCGGGCGGCTGTGGCTCGCGCCCGGTGCGCTGAAGCGCCGCGCCCTCACCGATACGACGCGCGGCGCCTACCTGCCCTACTGGACCTTCGATGCCGCGGTCCGCGCCGAGTGGAGCGCCGACGCCGGGCGCTACTACACCACGACCGAAACCGTGATGGTGAACGGCAGGCCCGAAACGCGAGCGGTACGGCACGTGCGCTGGGAGCCCGTGTCCGGGTCACTCGAGCATTGCTTCGACGACGACCTCGTCTGTGCTTCGGTGGGCGTCCATCCGGCGCTGTTGCGCGGCGTCGAGCCGTTCCCGACGGCAGAGCTCGAGCCCTACGCCCCGGGCTACGTCGCCGGCTGGGTGGTGGAGCGCTACCAGATCGACCTCCCCGCGGCTGCGCAACGGGCGCGCGACGCGATGGATGCCAAGGTCGAGGTGCTGTGTGCCGGACAGGTCCCGGGCGACACCTATCGCAACCTGGTCGTGCACGCCGACTACGCCGGCCAGACGTTCAAGCACATGCTCGCCCCGGTCTGGCTGGTTCGCTACACCTACGGTGCGCGCACCTTCCAATGCGTGATGAACGGGGTGACGGGGGCGATTCGCGGCGAGTATCCGAAGAGTCCATGGAAGATCGCCTTCCTGGTCCTCCTCGCGGTCATCACCGTGCTGGTGATAATGATGCTGGGTGGCAAGACATGATGACCGGCGTCGCGGTTGGTCGCGCTCCCTCGCGGCTGCATCCCGCCCTCGCGGCGATAGCCCGGCGGTTTGGTCAGGTGTATGCCCGCGAAGGCCTTGACATCGTCGATTTCCTGACCGGCGAAGCGCAGGCGGTGCCCAGCGCCGCGGCGCTCGACACGTGGGCGAAAGCGGCCGGGGTCGAGGTCGGGGAAGGGCTGCCACTGCGGTTCGTGGCCCCCGAGGAACGGATGGGCGCACTGGCCTATGAGCGGCGCATCCATGCACGCGGTGAGGTCGGCACCCGCCCGGGCGATCGCCATGACGCCTGCAACGCCCTGTCCTGGTTGATGCTGCCTGCCACCAAGGCGGCACTCACCGCCATACACTGCCACGGCCACGGGACGGCCCAACGAGGTTCGGCGGGCCGCGGCCCCGCGCGGGATGCGGCAACCCTCCTCGACGAATTCGGGGTGATCGTGCTGTCGACGCGTCCCGACCTGGTGGCGGCGTGGCGCGCGCACGCCTGGCATGCGCTCTTCCACGCGTGCCGCGACGAGGTAGCACGCGACCTGCGCATCGTGGTGCTGGGGCACGGCCTCATCGTGGCGCTGGCGCGGCCGTTCCCGTCGCTGACCGCCAAGGCTTTGGTAATCGAGTTGCCTGCGCTGCCACACCAGCGACCAGCGGCGGGCCTCGACGGCCCGGTCGACGGCAACGTCATAGCGGCGGCCGATGCCGTCGCGGCGGGATGGCTCCGCGCGGCCATGCCGTCGCTCGGCCCAGCGACGTTGCTGCCTTTGCCGGTGATGGCGTGGCCGGGCTGGTCGACGCCCGATCCGCACGGCGCGCGCTTCGCCGATACGCGCATCTTCCGTCCCTTGCGACACCATCCATGAAGCACGGCTGCAACGACCCGAGCTGCGCGCGCCGCGCCCCGGATCGTGGCATGCTTGGCTTACCCGACGCTGCTTCCAACACGGAACCCATGCCATGAACGCCACCAACATCCAGGCCGCCATCGTGACCGGCGTTTCGCGCGGCTTGGGCGAGGCGCTCGCAGTGGTACTCCTGGCCCGCGGATTCACGGTACTCGGTATCGGCCGGCTCTCCAGCATGGCGCTACGCGGGGCGCGCTATCAGTTCGTGGAGTGCGACCTCTCCAAGCCGGCCTTGATTGCGGCGGCGGTGACACCGGCGTTGCGCGAGTTGGCGGAACGACAACCGACCTCGGTGACCCTCGTCAACAACGCCGCGATCGCGGCACCGGCCGGCGTGCTAGGGGCCATCGACGCCGCCGATCTCGAGATGGCGATCGCCACCAACGCCACCGCGCCGATAGTGCTCGTCGACCTCTTCTGTCGGGCTTTCACGGGCGGCAACATTGCGAGGCGCGTGGTCAACGTGTCCTCGGGCGCGGCGCAGTCGGCGATCGCCGGCAGCAGCGCCTACTGCGTTTCCAAGGCCGCCCTGGAAATGCTCACCAAGTCCCTTGCCGCGGACCACCCGAACGTGGAGAGCATCGCTGTGCGACCCGGCATATTCGACACCGGCATGCAGGCCTACCTGCGCAGTCGCGATCCTGCGCAGTTTCCGAGTGTCGAGCTTTTTCGCGGGTTCAAGGCCAAGAAGCTTCTCAAGGATCCCAAGGACGTCGCGGTCCGCATCGTCGAGCGGCTGGTCGAGGGAAAGGTCGAGCAGGGCCGGATCTACACCCACGCGGAGCTCTAGTTCCCGAATCGGCATTCGTTGCGTAACTTTGCGATGGCTGCGGCGGGTAGCGAACGTCCGATTCGCGACACTAGTGGATAACGGCCGCATCGGTAGTACTTTCCGTCACGGCGGATCGCTCCCGACTCAATCGTTACAGTCCACTAGCAGGCGTTCAGGCGACCCCGGGGCGCGCGGGACCGTGCCGCGGCAACGCCTCACTCACGCCCTTGGCTTCAGCGCGCGTCGGCCGCCGTGGGTGTGGCCGGAGCGTCCCCTCGGCCTAGAACGCGTGCCACCGCGGGCAGCAGGCCGGCCGGCGCGTCGACGAGGTACGCAGCGCCGCTGCCGGTGAGCTCCTCCCGGCTGCCGTAACCCCAGAGCACGCCGATGGCGGGCAGGCCATTAGCGGCCGCGGCGTGCATATCGTGGTAACGGTCGCCGACCATGATCGAGCTGCCGGAATCGAGTCCCTCGGTCGCGATGAGATGCCGCATCAGCAGCTTCTTGTCGTCGTACGTTCCCGCGAGATCGGCACCGTAGACGCCGGCGAGCACACTGCCAAGTCCGAAGTGCGCGACGATGCGCTCGGCGAACGGCTGCGGCTTGGAGGTGCACAGGTACAGCGTGCAGCCAACGCGGGCAAGCGCCGCGAGCGCGGCGGGCACACCCTCGTAGAGCACGTTCTCCCGCCAGCCTACGTCGCGATAGCGATCGCGGTAGAGGGCCAGTGCCTGCTCGATGCGCGGGACCTCTGCGGTATCGAGCAAGCGCGCGAAGGAATGCCGCAACGGCGGCCCGACGCAGCCGCGCAGCTCGGCGTCGGCGACGTCGGCCACGCCCAGCGCTGCGAGGGCGTGGCGGATCGACGCGGCGATGCCGACGTAGTTGTCGGAGAGCGTGCCGTCGAGGTCGAGCAGGACCGTGGCGGCGAGGCGCGTCACGTTTCGGGCCTCCGGATGCGAAACCGGTAATCGAGGCGCGCGCCCGCGGCACTGGCTTCCCATCCCAGGCACAGGATCTGCGACTCGAGCACGGGATAAACCGCGGCGCCCTCGCGCACGCCGTCCTGCGAGAGCGGCAGCAGCGTCGCCCCGCCGGCGCGAAAGTGGATGTCGAAGTGCAGGGGCTCGGTGCTCTCGAAGACGTACTCGATCCGCTCCCCTGCCGACACCCGCATACACTCCTCGTGCACGGCGAACGCCGACATGGCGTGTGCCTTAACGACCCGGAATTCGCCTGGCGCCGGCGGCTCGGTGGCGCAGCCCGCGACACCCAGTCCAACGACCAGCGCGACCATGCCGCGGGTCACGCGTCGCGCCGGCGCCGACCGCGCCATTCGTCGGCGAGGATGGCGTACCGGGCGTGATCGCGCCACCGGCCTGCGACCTTGACGTAGCGCAGCGAAAGCCCTTCGCGTCGCATGCCCACGGATTCGACCAACGCGATCGAGCGCGCGTTGCTCGGCTGGATGTTTGCCTCGACACGGTGCAGGCGTAGCGTTGCGAAGGCCTGATCGAGGGCGAGCCCCAGGCCTTCGCGCATGTAGCCCCGACCTTCCATCCCGGCGAAGGCGAAGTAGCCCAGGTAGGCACTCTGCAGTGCGCCGCGCACGATCTCGCTGAAGTTGAACACGCCGGCAAGGGCGCCGGAGTTGCGCTCGCACGCCACCAGGCCTAGGGTTCGGGTGTGCTCGAGATCGCGCCTTGCGTCGTTCACGAACCGCTTCAGGAATGCCCGGTACGCCGCGGATGTCGCCGGCGGGCGGACCCAGTTGGCATGCATCCGGCGGCTCGCATTGACCGCGGCGAGAAAGACCGGCTCGTCGGTGCGCCGGGGCGGCCTCAGGACGAGCTGCGGGCCACGCCGCACGAGACGATCGGGCGGCGCTGGAGAGGCGGGAGGCATAATCACGATTTTACCGGCGGCGGCGCGGCGGATGGGCAAATGGGTCGAAGGCAAGGTCGTCGGCCGGCGGAACTGGACGTCGAGCCTCTTTTCGTTGCAGATCGACGCGGCGGAGGTCACCTTCGAAGCCGGCCAGTTCGCCCGGCTCGCATTGCCGGCCCCGCAAGGCTCGCGCGAGCCGATGCTGGGGCGGCCGTACTCGTTCGTCAACAACCCCGCTGACGCCCCGCACGAGTTCTACGTGATCATCGTGCCGGAAGGGCCGCTGTCGCCGCGCCTGGCCACCCTCGTACCCGACGATCCGGTGTGGCTCCTCCCGCGGGCCAATGGATTCTTCACGGTCGCGGAACTGCCCGCCGCCGAGGTGCTCTGGTGCCTTGCGACCGGGACTGGCCTCGGCCCTTACCTGTCCATCCTGCGCACGACCGAGCCGTGGGCCAAGTTCGACCGCTGCGTGCTGGTTCATGCCGTCCGGCACGCCGAGGAGCTCACGTACCGGGACACCATCGATGGTATCGCCGCGGCGCATCCGGGTGCCTTTACGTACGTGCCGATCGTCAGTCGCGCGCCGCACCCGGGCGCGTTGACCGGTCGCATCCCGGCGGCCATCGCCGACCGCCGACTGGAGATGCGTGCCGGTATTGCCATGTCACCCGAGAATTCCCACGTGATGCTGTGCGGCAATCCGGCCATGGTCGAGGATACCCAGAAGGTGCTCGAGACTCTCGGCATGCGCCGGCATCGCCGCCGCGAACCGGGTCACTACTCGGCCGAGACGTACTGGTAGCATCCCCGACTGCAGGGGCTCCATGGACACCCGTATCTTCTGGCCGGTCACTGCTCAAGTGGCGCTGGTCGCGATCATCGCTGGGCGCATGCTCGTCACCCGCGTCATTGAGTTGCGCCGTGGCCGCATCGACCCGCAGGCGGTGGCGACCAGCCGCAGTGCGGCGGCGACCTATCGCGACGTCAGGGCCGCCGACAACTTCCGGAACCTGTTCGAAGTGCCGGTGCTGTTCTTCGCGGTCTGCGCCGCGCTGGCGATCACCGACACCGTCACGTCGGCGCAGCTCGCGCTGGCGTGGCTCTACGTTGGCCTCCGGGCGATTCACAGCGGCATCCACGTCACCTACAACCGCGTGCTGCACCGGTTTGCACTGTTTGCCGCCAGCACCGTTTGCGTATTCGTGATGTGGGGCGCGTTCGCGGTGTCGCTGTGGGGTCGCGGCTAGCCGGGTGCGGCCGGCGCGCGGCGGGGGCAGCAACTAGCGGCATGAGGCAGGGACCTGGAGCAGGCCGCCGCGAGGTGGGGTCGCCTGTGCGCTGCTATCTATTGCGGGCGAGCCTCTGCCGGTGCCAGGTTCCGGCTCACGATTTCCCGCAGGTCCGGCGATGTATCGGCGGCGGCCGCAAGCGTCTCGAGCGCCGCGCGCTGCAGGCTGCGCCGTGGCTCGGTGAAGCGCCGCCACTGGTTGTACGCCGCTGCGAGGGTGGACGAGATGTGCGGATTGACGCGATCAAGACTCAACACTTGCTCGGCGACGAAGCCATACGCCTGGCCGTCACGCGCATGGAAGGCAGGCCAGTTACGCAAGGCGAACGAGGCGAGCAACGATCGCACCCGGTTGGGGTTGCGGCTGTTGTAGCCGGGGTGGGCGAGGAGCATTCGCACCCGCGCGAACACATCGCCGCAGGGCGCGGACGCCTGCAGCGCGAACCACTTGTCCAGCACCAGCGGCTCGTCGCGCCATCTTGCCTCGAAGCGGGCAAACAGCGCCTCGCGCTCGCGAGAGACCCCCTGGTTGATGGCCGCGAGCGCGCCGATCGAATCGGTCATGTTGGCGGCCGTATCGAATTGCGCAACCGCAAGGGCGCGGGCCGCGTCGTCGTCGATCATGCCGACATAGCGCAGGCACAGGTTCGCCAGGCCGCGTGGGCCGATCTGATCCTGGGTGGGGCGGTAGGATTCGAGCGGGCGGCGGGTCGCATGTACTGCTTCGAAGCGCTCGCGCAGCGCGACGGCAAGGGCCCGCACGATGCCGTCACGCCCGGCCACGAGCGCGTCGACGTCGATGACCTCGACCAGCCCGGCGAGATAAGGAAGCTCCGGTGGCGCGAGAGCCAGGCGCAGGAGCGCCGGATCGGTCGCCGTGTCGTCGAGAAGATGCTCCGCAAGTCGGGTCAATGTCGCCGGCAGTGTGGGCGACGCACCCGACACATGCGCATCGGCGGCGCGCAGGATGGCCGTAGCATAAACCCGCTGCGCCGCGTCCCAGCGGTTGACTGGATCGCTGTCGTGGGCGGCGAGGAGCGCCAGGTCCGCGTCGTCGTGGGCGAACTCTAGACGCACGGGCGCCGATAAACCGCGCAGGAGGGATGCGACTGGCGGATGCGCGACGTCGACGAAGCAATATTCCTGGCGTTCGGCCACGAGCGGCAGCACCGTCGTCGTAGCGTCCCGGGCGAGCGCGTCGCTGTCGAGCCTCAACGGCAGGTCGTTGCCGTCGGGCCCGACGAGCCCGATCGCGACGGGAATGTGCAGCGGCACCTTGTGGGGCTGACCCGGCGTCGGCGGAATTTCCTGGCTGAGCTCCAGGGTGTAGCTGCGCGCGGCCGCGTCATAATGCCCCTTCGCCCGCACGATCGGGGTACCGGCCTGCGCATACCAGCGACGGAACTGGTCAAGGCCGGGACCGCCCGCCTCGAGGCTCACGTCCTCCATCGCCTGTACGAAATCGTCGCAGGTGACCGCGCAGCCGTCGTGGCGCGCAAAGTAGAGATCCATGGCGCGGCGGAAGCGCTCCGGCCCGAGCAGGGTGTACTGCATGCGGATTACCTCCGCGCCCTTCTCATAGACGGTAGTGGTGTAGAAATTGTTGATCTCGAGGTACTCGTCGGGGCGGACCGGATGCGCCATCGGGCCCGCATCCTCGGGGAACTGGTGAGCGCGCAGGAAGGCGACCGCGGCAATGCGCTCCACGGCCCTCGAGTTGAGGTCGCTCGAGAACTCCTGGTCGCGGAATACCGTGAGACCCTCCTTGAGGGAAAGCTGGAACCAGTCGCGGCAGGTCACCCGGTTGCCCGACCAGTTGTGGAAGTACTCGTGACCGACGACGCTCTCGATGGCCTGGTAGTCGTCGTCGGTCGCGGTCTCCGGCGCGGCGAGGATGAGCTTGCTGTTGAAGATGTTGAGACCCTTGTTCTCCATCGCCCCCATGTTGAAATCGTCGGCGCAGAAGATCATGAAGGTTTCGAGGTCGTACTCGCGTCCGAAGCGCGTCTCGTCCCAACGCATCGATCGCTTGAGCGCCTCCATGGCATAGGTGCAGCGAGGAAGGTTCCTGGCGGTCGACCAGATCTCGAGCGCGACCTCGTTGCCGGACGCCGTCACAAAGGTGTCCTGGAGAGCCTCGAGGTCCCCCGCCACGAGCGCGAACAGATAGGTCGGCTTGGGGAACGGGTCGTGCCACTTCGCGAAGTGCCGCCCATTGGGCAGGGATCCCGCAGCAATGCGGTTGCCATTGGCGAGCAGCGTCGGGTAGCGATGCGCATCGGCGACGAGGGTCACGGTATACCGGGCGAGCACGTCCGGTCGGTCGGGGAAATAGGCGATGCGGCGAAAGCCCTCGGGCTCGCACTGCGTGCAGAAGACCCCCGACGAGATATACAGTCCCTCAAGGGCCGAATTGGCCGCCGGGTCGATCACCGCGTGCACGGTCAGCACACCCTGCGCCGGCGGGGCAGGCAGGGTGAGTGTGGTTTCGCTGAGGCGGTAATCGCTTGCGGCGAGCAGCCGGCCATCGAGCTTCACGCGAACCTGCCGCTGCGCCTCGCCGTCGAGCACGAAGTCGGCCTGCCCGGATCCGGTGGCCTCCGGGTTGCGCCGGAATGCCAGCACCGCGGTGACGGCGGTGGCGTGCGGATCGAGCTCGATGGTCAGATCGAGCGTGTCGACCAGGAACGCCGGCGGGCAGTAATCCAAGCGCCGGACAGGATGCGCGGCAGCGTCGCGTGGCAGCATTGCGGTCAGCTGCGGATGTCGACGAGTTCGACGTCGAAAAGCAGCGTGGCATTGGGCGGAATCACGCCGCCGGCGCCGCGGGCGCCGTACCCGAGCTCCGGCGGAATGACGAGCGTGCGCTTGCCGCCGACCTTCATGCCGGCGACGCCTTCGTCCCAGCCCTTGATCACACGGCCGGCGCCGAGCACGAACCCGAAGGGTTGGCCGCGGTCGACCGAGCTGTCGAACTTCGCGCCGTGATGGTCGGGGGCGTTCTCATCGTAGAGCCATCCGGTGTAATGCACCAAGACGGCCTTGCCGGGGACCGCCTCGGCGCCGGTGCCTGGTTTAACGTCGATCTTCTGGAGCTCGTTCAATTTGGCACCCTTATTGCTGTTTGTGGTTGAGGCGGCGTTGCCGGGAGTCGTCGAACCGGTCGTCTGGGCCATGGCCGACAGCGGCAGGGCGACGGCCAGTGCGAGGGCCAGTGCGAGGTCTATCGGCAACGCGTGAAGCGTGCCGCTGCCACGTTTCGAGCGGAGGCAGAATGGCATAGTCATGGATGAAGCCTTTCGGGAATAGGAAAAGCGCAGCAACGGCTGCGCGCCTGTCGGGGTGGCACGGATCGAGGCCGCCTTGCGCAGGAAAACCAAAATCGAGCATTTTAGCCGAGGTGCCCGCCCTTGCCATGCGGCAATCCGGGCCGATATAGACGTGATGCCCCCAATCCTGCGCTGCCCCACTGCGTCCGGATGCGCCGCTTTTCGCCGGCGGCCGGCCTATTGCCGCGCCGCCGACCCGCGGTGCAGGGCGGGGTTGCCTGCTTGCAAGCCTGGTCCGGTGTGAGTGCGCTCGGCGTGTTCGGGTTCCTGCTTCCCGGTCGGGACGACACGGATCCGCTCCAGAATCCTCGATCGGCTGCCGCCTGGCTGCACGATCTGCCGGCGCTCGACGTCATGGAGCGTCAGCAGCAGGTCATGCAGGCCTTCCAGGGCATGCGGCAGAGCCAGAAACCCATCGATCTGCCGCGTATCAATGCCATCGGGTTCCTGGATGCTGCCCTCGGGGCCGATCGCCGCCAGCTGATCAAGCAGTACGTTGAGAACTTCGAGGCATCGTCGGCGCTCTCGGACCGGCTGTGGCAGGCGCTCCAGGAACTGACCCAGGCGTTCATCTACGCCTACCGGGCGGCCGTCGACGCCGCCCAAACCCCGGCGGGAGGCCCGCGCGCCAAGTCAGCGCTGCCCGCCTTGTTCGCGCGGCTCATTCATTTCCACGCGACTGATGCCAAGCTGCGGGTCTTCCGCTTCGAGCGCTGGATTCCGGCGAAGTGGATGGAGGTTCACGAGCTCTACGAGCGGGCGGTCAGCCTGGGCATCGATCGGACTCCGGCGACGGCCATCGGCGCAGGACCAAACACCGCGCAGTGGACGGTCGAGCAGGAGTTCGTCAACGTTTTGTTGATCCACCAGCTCAACACCGGCAACCTCACCCCAGCCGAGGTCGACTGGGCAAGCGCGCAGCTGCGGGGCTGGAGCCGGCGCCTCGCGCTCGACGTCGGACCACGGTCGGCGGACGGGTTCTATGTGCGGCTCTCCGGCAAGACCGGACTGGTGCGGCGCAGCGGTAACGAGTCGGGATCGATGCTGCGCTACCTCGATACGACCGAGCTGGCGAATCAGCTGGACGGTGCCATCATCTCGTTACGCCGTGCAGAGGTCGCCAGCGACGGCAAGGCGAGCTCGATCAACGTGCAGCGCCTTTCCATCCTCGAGCGCGTCCGACCCTCGGTCGCACCCAATCTCAATGCCGAACTCCGCCGCGACCCCCGCGTGCCAGTGGAGGTCGAAGCGAAGGTTCGCGTGGGGTTAGCGCGCATCTGTCGCGATCTCACCACCGAGAGCATGGGTGGCGCCATCCCGGCAGATGCCACCGAGCACATCGAGGTGTATGCGGTCAACGACGGCTCGCGGCCACGTCGGCAAGTCCAGGACGAGCGCGACTCGGTGCTGGCCTCGCTCTCCGCCTTCAGCGAGCCGACCTGGCAGGTCAAGGATCGCAGCATCGCCGGCCTGCGCATTGCCGCTTCGGGAGGCATTGGCCAAAGTCTCGCCTTGGGCACGCTCGTGGCGGTGCGCCAGTCGGACGTCGGCGGGTGGATGGTGGGCGTGGTGCGTCGTCTCAACAAAGTGTCGAAGGACGACGTCGAGGCGGGGTTGGCGGTAATCGCCCAGCGGATCGTGCCGGTCAGTCTCAATGCCCGGCGTGACGATGTGGATACTGGGATGGAAGTCGACGGTCTGGACACGACGACCATCGGTGCACGATTCGACGGCCTCTATCTGCCCCCACCCTCGCGTCCCGACCAGCCGCTGTCGGTCAAGACTGTGATCGTGCCGACCACCGAGTACGTCAATGGTCGCCGCATCGTGCTGTCCACGGGGCGCTCGGTTTACACCGTCGCGCTGAGAACCTTGATCGAGCAGCGCGCGGATTGGACCTGGTGCGCGATCCAGATCGTCGAGAAGCAGTCCCGCGTGCAATAAGGCACAAGGCAGGACGTCGGCACCACAGTCACGATCGACGATCGCGCTGCTCGTTCCGCACGTCGGCACAGGGCGCCCCAACAGGGTACGAAACGGTGAGTCAGGCGGCAGGCGGACGAACCTGCCTGCAGCGGCCCAGCGCACGCGACGCGGCGTCCGAACGACGACGCTCATGAAGCCGCCATGACGGTGCTGAGAGACCGGCGGCCGGGTGGGGCTGCCGCAGGACCGCAAGTCAGGAATCCTTGGGCCGGAATTTGAGCGTCAGCAGGCGTTGGAAGATGTCCGGCCGGTCGGGGCGTGGCAGCGGCGACGATTTCAGGATGGCACGCTGCACAGCTTCGTCATAGGCGCGCACGCCGCTGGACTTGCGCAGGATGACATCGAGGATTTCACCGGTCGGTAGTTGCACGACGTCGAAGATGGCCTCGGGATTGCCGGCGAGATCCGGCGGTACGTTGACGTTGCCGCGAACCTTCTGCTGGATGCGAGTGATGTAGGCGTCCTCGGCTCGCGACCGCGCGTCGGCCTGGGCCTGCGCCTCTGCACGGCGCTGGGTCTCCACCCGCCGCTGCGCATCGGCGCGTGCCTGGCGCTCCCGGTCGGCGTGCTCCCGCTCCGCGGCGGCCTTGAGCGCCTCGGCCTCGCGTGCCTGACGTTCCTGCGCCTCGGCGACTCGCTGCTCGTCGAGCTTGCGCTTTTCGACTTCCTGCTCGGCCAGCTTCTTCTTCTCCGCCTCCTTGCGGGCCGCTTCCTGGCGCTCCTGCTCGCGTTTTTCCGCGAGCTTTTTCTCGGCGAGCTTCTTCTCTGCTTCCGCGCGGGCCGCTTCTTCCTTCTGCCGGCGTTCCTGCTCCTGCTTCGCCTTCAATGCGATCTCGGCCTGCTCGGCCCGCGCGGGGAGCTTGGGTGGCGGCAGGGGCTTGGTGACCGGTCTCGGCTCCGGTACGGGGGGGATAGGCCGGGCATCGGGTGGCGGCGCCGGTCTGGGCTCAGGGCGCGGAGGCGGCGGCGCCGGCTCGGCGACTGGCACTTTCGACGGTGGGGCATAGAGCTCCGCCGTGACCGGTTCGGGCGCCCGGTTCTGCCATCGAACCGAGAACACCAGGACGCCGATGAAGATTGCGTGCACGGCGATCGCCAGGGCAATCGCGAGGCCGCTGCGGCTCGGGGGCCGGTTGCGATGCCTGGGCGACATGCCTACTTCTGCGCGGGCTGGACGAGGAGCCCGACTTTTTGCGCGCCGCTCTGCTGAAGCAGATCGAGAATCGCCACGACCTCGCCATACGGCACCGAAACGTCCGCCTCGATCACCACCGGCTGATCGGGCCGGAGCGACTGCTTCTGCTTCACCAGGGTCAACAGGCGGGCGCGGTTGCTCACCGCCTCCGCCTTGCCGCCGCCGCGCTCGTCACGCAGCAGGAAGGAGCGGTCCTTCTGGAGCACGACGTGCAGGGGTGCGGCGGGCACGACCGGCTTGCTGCCGATACGCGGCAACTCGATCTCACCGGGGGTGATGAGCGGCGCCGTGACCATGAAGATCACGAGCAGGACCAGCATCACGTCGATATACGGCACGACGTTGATCTGGTTGATGGACTTGCGGGGACGCATTCAGTTGGCAGGACAGATGGCAGATGGCAGATGGAAGTGAGCCGTGGGCGAATTCAGGTATCAGGTATCAGGACCAGCTATCAAAACAGCTATCGGGTACAAGGATTGGAATAAAAGTCCGGGTCGGTGAATGCGCTAGCCGAAGGCGCGGAGCAGAATGGGGCGACGAAGGCCGCTGTTCTATCTGCGACAAGACATCGATCCGGGCCGAACAATCGCGGCGGGGCGACGTCGTCAGCAGACGGCGCGCCGTGCGCTGTTGTGTAGGTTTCATCTCTTGAATTTCTGCCAACTGAAAACTGATCACTGCCGCTGCAGGATGTTGGAGAACTCCTCGATGAACGTCTCGTAGCGCACCGCGAGGCGATCGAGGTCATGGGTAAAGCGGTTGTACGCAACTACCGCCGGGATGGCCGCGAACAGGCCGATGGCGGTTGCGATCAGAGCCTCGGCGATGCCTGGCGCGACCTGCGCAAGCGTGGCCTGGCTCACGTTGGCGAGACCGCGAAAGGCATTCATGATGCCCCATACCGTGCCGAACAGGCCGATGTACGGGGAAACCGAGCCCACCGTGGCGAGACCGGAGAGATGGGCCTCGAGGATGTCGATCTCGCGCTGGTAGGCGGCGCGCATCGCGCGGCGCGCGCTGTCCAGGGTGACGGCCGAGGCGCTTCCCTGCTTGCGATGCTTGGCGTACTCGCGAAAGCCGGCGCTGAAGATCTGCTCCATGCTCCCGCCACCGCGTCCCTGCGCGGCGCGCTGATACAGCACGTTGAGGTCGCCGCCTTTCCAGAATTCGTCCTCAAAGCGATTGGTCTCGCGGATCGTGCGCTTGATCTGAAACATCTTGACGAAGATCTGCGACCACGACCACAACGATAGGAAGACCAGCAGCACCAGGATGGCCTGTACCACCACGGAGGCATGGAGGATGAGCGTAACGAACGATAGATCCGGATGGACGTTCATGAAGGACGGGTAAGCCGTTCGAGAAGGGCTGCAGGGATGCGCGCCGGACGCCACGCAGAGGGCTCGAGGCACGCCAGGGTGACCATGGCGCGCGTGACCACCTCGCCACGATGCGTGACGTCCTGGCCGACGATCAGTCGGGATCGCCTGACCTCGGCCAAGGCGACCCCGACGTCGAGCCGGTCACCGAGTCGGGCCGGACGCAGGTAGTCGATGGCGAGACGGTGGACCACGAACGCGGCGTGGTGTTCCCGCGCGAGCGCCTCTACTTCCATCCCGAGCGCCGAAAGCCATTCGGTTCGGGCGCGTTCCATGAACTTGAGGTAGTTCGCGTAGTAGACCACTCCGGCGGCATCCGTGTCCTCGTAATAGACGCGCAACGCGAGGTTGAAGGGCTGGCGCGCACCGTTCACCGGTCGGTCGGCGAGAACAGATCGCTGGCTGCGGCCGCGACCGCAGCGGGGGGCTTCAGGCCGAAGTGCTCGTAGGCCAGCAGCGTGGCGATGCGTCCCCGCGAGGTGCGCTGCAGGAAGCCCTGCTGGATCAGGAAGGGCTCGAGCACGTCCTCGATCGTATCGCGCTCCTCGCCGATCGCCGCGGCCAGGTTGTCGACGCCGACCGGGCCGCCGGCAAATTTGTCGAGGACCGTGCGCAGCAGCTTGCGGTCCATGACGTCGAGGCCGATCACGTCGACGTCGAGCATCGATAGCGCCGCATCGGCGACGGGTCGGGTGATCGCGCCGTCCGCCCGCACCTGCGCGTAGTCGCGTACCCGGCGCAGCAGGCGGTTGGCGATGCGCGGAGTGCCGCGGGAGCGGCGGGCCACCTCGAGCGCGCCCTCCGGATCGATCGCGATCTCGAGCAATCGCGCCGAGCGGGTGACGATGCGCTGCAACTCAGTGGCCGTGTAGAACTCGAGACGGGCGACGATCCCGAACCGGTCCCGCAATGGATTGGTGAGCATGCCGGCGCGGGTCGTCGCGCCGATCAGGGTGAAGGGCGGGAGGTCGAGCTTGACGCTGCGCGCCGCCGGACCCTCGCCGATCATGATGTCGATCTGGAAATCTTCGAGCGCGGGGTAGAGGATCTCCTCGACCACGGGCGACAGCCGGTGGATCTCGTCGATGAACAGAACGTCGTTGGGCTCGAGATTGGTGAGCAACGCGGCGAGGTCGCCGGCGCGCTCGAGCACCGGCCCGGACGTCTGCCGCAGATTGACGCCGAGCTCGTGGGCGATGATGTGCGACAGGGTGGTCTTGCCGAGGCCGGGTGGGCCGAAGAGCAGGACGTGGTCGAGCGCTTCCTTGCGCTTCCTGGCGGCCTCGACGAAGATCGACAGCTGGGCGCGAATCTTCTCCTGCCCGACATATTCGTCGAGCGCGCGTGGCCGCAAGGCCCGCTCGACGACCTCCTCCTGCGGGCTCGCGGGCGCGGCCGCGACGAGACGATTCAGCGCGTCGTTTTCGATCATGCCTTGCCGAGTTGCTTGAGGGCCTGCCGGATGCCGTCACTGACCGCGATTCCATCAGGTAGCGCTTTGACGGCGGCCACCGCCTCGCGCTCGTTGTAGCCGAGGGAGATGAGGGCGTGCATCACATCCGATGACACCGGCGCGGCGCGATGCGTGCCGACCGTGGTGGTGAGCTCGACGCCCAGCTTGTCCTTGAGTTCCAGCAGCAGCCGTTCCGCGGTCTTCTTGCCGATGCCCGGGATCTTGGTGAGACGGCCGCTTTCCTGCATGGTGACCGCCTGGGCGAGCTCTGCGACCGACAGACCCGACAGCACCGCCAGGGCCGTGCGCGCCCCGACGCCGCTGATCTTCAGCAACTGCCGGAATGCGCGTCGCTCGTGGTCGGAGCCGAACCCGTACAGCAGGTGAGCATCCTCGCGCACCACGAGGTGGGTGAACAGCGCGACCCGCTCGCCGGTAACTGGGAGGTTGTAGAACGTGCTCATCGGCACGTCGACTTCGTAGGCGACGCCCTGCACCTCGAGGAGCACCTGGGGCGGGTTCTTCTCGATCAGGATGCCGGACAGCCGGCCGATCATGGGACGCGGAGCATGTTCGCGGGATTATCGCACGCGGCGTGTCGGTCATTGCCGCCGTGGTGACGACTTTCCAGATAGCGGCGCACGTCGTGGAGCGACGACAGTACGCGCAGATCGGCTGCTCCCAGATCCGTTGGCGCGGGCAGAAGGTCGGGGACCATGATCGGCGCCATGCCACCGGCAAGGGCCGCGCGCACCCCGGGCTCGGAGTCCTCCAGTACCACGCAATCGCGCGGCGCCACGCCGAGCCGGCTGGCCGCGGCAAGAAAAATATCGGGCGCGGGCTTGCCGTGCGCTACCTCGTCGCCACCCACCACAGCGGTGAAGCGATGCAACAGGTTGGCATGCTCCAACTTGACCAATGCGCGGCTGCGGCGGGTCGAGGTCGCCACCGCCTTGGCGATGTCGACGCGTTCGAGCCAGTCGAGCAGCTCGACCAGGCCGGACTTCATGGCGATGCCATCGCGGGCGACGATGGCGTCGTAGGCGACCTGCCAGCCTTGCATCAAATCGTCGACCGGATAGTCCTCGCCGTGGTGTGCACGGATGAGCATGTGACAGTCGGTGAAGTTGCGCCCGATGAGTCGCATGGTCACGGCGTGATCGAAGGCGATACCCAAGGTCGTGGCGGCGTCGTGCCACGCGCGCGCGGCCAGCGGCTCGGTGTCGAGCATCAGGCCGTCCATGTCGAAGATCACCGCGCGCATCGAGGGTCTGCCGAGGTCAGACCAGCCGCCCGGCGCGCATGCGCAGGCCACCCTCGCGCAGTCCGCCCAGCCCCTGCGCGCCATGCGCGTGGCAGATGGCGCAGGCGAGTGCGTCGGCGGCATCCGGCGACGGCGCACCGGGCAGGCTCAAGAGACGTCGTACCATGTCCTGCACCTGCTCCTTGGCCGCCTTGCCGTGACCCACCACGGCCTGCTTCACCTGCAGGGCGGTGTACTCGGCAACGGGCAGTGCGGCCAGTACGGCCGCGGAAATCGCCGCGCCGCGCGCCTGGCCCAGCAACAGCGTCGACTGCGGATTGACGTTGACGAACACCTTCTCGATCGCGACCTCGGTGGGCCGCATGTGGGCGATGACCTCGGCCAGGTCGCGCAGGATCACCCCGAGGCGCTGTGGCAGATCGCCACCCGCACTTTTGATGCACCCGCAGGTCAGATAGGTCAGGCGCGATCCGTTCACCGCGATCACGCCAAAACCGGTGACGCGCAGCCCCGGGTCTATGCCGAGGATGCGCCGCTCCGGCGGTGATGCGGTCACGGTGCCGGCCCGGACACGTCATGCCTCCTCGATCGAGGCCGTGGTGTAGACCTCCTGGACGTCGTCGAGCGACTCGATCGCGTCGAGCAGCTTTTGCATGCGCGTCGCCTCGTCGCCGCTCATCACCACCTCGCTGGCGGGCTTCATGGTCACCTCGGAATACGCGGCGGTGAAGCCGGCCGAGGCAAGCGCCTCTTTCACGGCGACGAACGCGTAGGGATCGGTGACCACCTCGATGCTGCCGTCGTCGCTGTTGATCACGTCCTCGGCGCCGGCCTCGAGTGCCGCCTCTATCAGCTTGTCCTCGTCCGTTCCCGGGGGAAAGACCAACTGGCCGCAATGCTTGAACAGGAACGCCACCGACCCGTCGGTGCCGAGGTTGCCGCCGTACTTGGAAAAGGCGTGGCGCACGTCGGCGACCGTGCGGGTACGGTTGTCGGTCATGCAATCGACCATCACCGCCGCACCGCTGATGCCGTAGCCCTCGTAGCGGATTTCCTCGTAGTCGACCCCCTCGAGATCGCCGCTGCCCCGTTTGATGGCGCGCTCGATCGTGTCCTTGGGCATATTGTTCGCCATTGCCTTGTCCACGGCGAGCCGCAGGCGTGGATTGGTGGCGGCGTCACCGCCGACGAGGCGCGCGGCTACGGTAATTTCCTTGATGAGGCGGGTGAAGATCTTGCCGCGCTTGGCGTCGGTGGCGGCTTTTTTGTGCTTGATGTTCGCCCATTTGCTGTGGCCAGCCATGGTCGCTCCGTGATACTCGTTCGCTCGAGCGCGAATTATACCGACGGCGTCCGAATGCCTGCTGGCCCGCCCCATCCGGTCACCCGCCGGCGGGTCGCTTACAGGAGCTGCTGTTCCTTGAGGAACCGCGCGAGCACGGCCAGTCGTACCTCGCTGTCGTTGACCTCTAGCATGCTCTGCTTAACCGTGAGGGGCAGGGGTAGAAGCTCGGCGAGCCGATAGCCGACCCAGGTGGCATCGTCGAAGTGCCGCGCGACCGGAAACTGCTGGGGCCCCACCCGCGTGGCGATGAGCTCCAGCAGCTTGGCGAGCGGCGTGAATGCCGAGGGAAGGGGCACACGGGGCTCGTCGGCGAGCGGCGTGACGTCGCCGACCAGAAGGCCATCCTTGGCGGGAGCCTTGCCGGTCACCTGGAAGCGCGACATTCCCACCGCTTCGATCTGCAGGATGCCCAACTGGGGCACGTCCCACCGGCCGATGCGCGCGACCGTGCCCACGGTGGCGATCTCCGGAGACTCGTGTTGCGCGGGTCGCGCCACTTCGTCGCCGCGGAGGATGAGGCATACCCCGAAGCCGCGGTCTTCGGCGAGACACGCCTTGACCATCCCGACGTAACGCTGCTCGAACACCCTCAGAGGCAGCACGCCACCGGGAAACAGCACCGTGTGCAGCGGGAAGAGCGGCAGGGCCTGGGGCTCGCGCGGGGTATCGGCGGCGTCGGCCATTTCAGGTGGACTGCACGTTCGGCGGGGCGTCGCCCCAGCGCGGTCCGAGGGTATGGGCGACGCCAAGGTGATCGAGCACCCGCGCGACAACGAAGTCGACGAGGTCGGCGATCGAGCGCGGATGGCCGTAGAAGCCGGGTGCCGGCGGCAGGATCACCGCGCCCGCGTTGGCGAGGGTGAGCATGTTCGCCAAGTGGACCGACGAGAGAGGTGTCTCGCGCGGTACCAGCACCAGCGGCCGGCGTTCCTTCAGCATGACGTCTGCAGCCCGCTCGATGAGATTGTCGGACAAGCCGTGGGCGATTGCCGCGAGGGTTCCCGTGGTGCAGGGGCATACCGCCATGGCATCGGCGGGATTGGTGCCCGAGGCTATCGGCGCCATCCAGTCGTCGCGGCCGTGGACCACGATCTGGCCCTCCCGTGCACCGGACCGCGCGGCCAGTTGCCGGGCCGCGTCGCGCGGCTGCGCCGGCAGCACCACACCGCATTCCTGATGCGCCACGATCTGGGCAGCCTGGGAATAGAGCACGGCGATCTCGCAATCCGCGGCGACGAGGCATTCGAGCAGCCGCAGTCCATAGGGCATGCCCGAGGCGCCGGTAAAGGCGAGGGTGATACGCATCGGTCTTGAGGTCCGGGCTGCGATGTTCACGTTCGAGGATGACCACCGAGGTGGTCGATCCGTTCAGTCGAGCTCGCGGTGGCGCACCAGAACCTGGTAGCGCAAGGTGAAGGCCCTGGCGAGTCGCTCGACGAGGTAGACCGAGCGATGCCGGCCGCCGGTGCAGCCGATGGCCACGGTCAGGTAGTTGCGGTTGTCGCGGGCGTAGTCCGGCAGCCAGCCTGCGACAAAGGAATAGATATCGGTATACATGCGCTCGACCTCGGGCACGGCCTCGAGGAACGCGACCACCGGCGCATCGTGCCCGGTCTGGGGCGCGAGGTCGGGTTCGTAGTGCGGGTTGGGCAGGCAGCGTACGTCGAACACCAGGTCGGCGTCGAGCGGTACGCCGTGCTTGAAGCCGAACGACTCCAGCAACAGGGTGAGCTCACCCGCGGCGGTGCTGACATAGTCACGAATCCAGCGTCGCAGCGCGGCCGCCGGCAGGTCGCTCGTGTCGAACACGAAGCCGAGGGCGCGCACGTCGGCCAAGATGCTGCGTTCATGCTCGATCGCTTCCGTAAGGGTGCGCGCGTCGCTGGAAAAGGGGTGGCGGCGACGCGTCTCCGAGAAGCGCTTGACCAGGGTCGCCGTCCGCGCATCGAGGAACAGAAAGCGCACCGTCCAGCCGGCCGCGCGAAGAGTCGCGATGTACGCGGCAAGATCTGGCAGGCCGGGGCCGGTCTTGACGTCGAGCGCGATGGTTACGCGGTTGCGTCCGGCACGGGCCAGGTATTGCGCCGTCTCGATGAGCAGCGGCGGCGGCAGATTGTTGACTGGGTAGTAGCCCGCGTCCTCGAGCGTGCCCAGGACGACGTTCTTGCCCGAGCCCGACAAGCCGCTGATGAGCAGGAGCTCCATCGCGGCGTGCTGGCCCTGCTCGCGCTCGGGATTGGGAGAGAAGGCCGTGGTCATCGGACGTAGGGGCAGCGAGGAGCGGAGGCGCCGGGCGCAGCGCGAGGTGCGGGATCAGCCGCTGTCTTCCATGAGCTTTTGCTGGCGCTCGATGAATTCCTGGGTGCTGTCGATGCCCCGCTGGTTGAGCACGAAGTTGCGCACCGCCGCCTCGACCAGCACCGCGAGATTGCGCCCGGCGGCCACCGGGATGGTGACCTTGCGGATCGGAACCCCGAGAATCTCCTGGTACGTGGCATTGACTTGCAGCCGATCGAGCTCGGAGAATGCCTCGTGACTGTGGTCCTCGAGGTTAACAACCAGGCGCAGCAGCTTGCGCGGGCGCACTGCGGTTTCGCCGAAGATCGTACGGATGTTGAGAATGCCGATGCCACGCACCTCCAGGAAGTCGCGCAGCACGCTCGGGCAGCGTCCTTCCAGGGTGTCCGGGGAGATGCGATAGAACTCCACGATGTCGTCTGCCACGAGACCGTTTCCGCGGGAGATGAGCTCCAGGGCGAGCTCGCTCTTACCGATCGCAGAGGCTCCAGTGATCAGCACGCCCATCTCGAGCACGTCGAGGAACACGCCGTGGAGGGTGGCCACCTCGGCGAGCATCCGCGAGAGGTAGATGCGCAGCACGTCGACCAGGTGCGGCGACGGCTGCTGGGATGCGAACAGGGCGATGTGTTGGCTGTTGCACTTCTCGCCGAGATACGCGGGCACGTCCTCGCCATTGGCCACCACAATGGCGACCAGCTCCAGAGTGAACAGCCGGTCGATCGACTGCATGAGCGCGGCCGGGGGAAGTTCCGCGAGGTACGTGATCTCCGCCGCCCCGAGGATCTGGATCCGGAACGGGTGGATGAAGTTCATGTGGCCGATCTGGCCGATGGTCGGCTTGAGCGCGGCGTCGCCGGTCAGCACCTTGTTGCCGCCTTGTTGTCCCGCCAGCCACGTTAGGCCGAGCCGGGTCTCGTTGTCGTCGAAGAGCTTCTGGACGCTTACCTGCCGAAGCATGAAGGAGTCGCCGCTCATGGCGTGCTCACCTATCCTGGGCTGCCGGGTTGCCAGTCGACGAACAGCGCGTGGAGCGTGGCCGCGCCATCCGCCGCCGCGAGGGCATCGCGAAAGCGGCGTTCGGAGAACATTTGGGCAAGCTCGGAAAGCAGTTGCAGGTGTTGCTCGGTGGCCTGCTCCGGCACGAGCAGGACGAAGACTTGGCTCACCGGCTTGCCATCCGGCGCGTCGAAGGCGATGGGCGCGGCCAGCCGGGCGAACGCCCCGCGGGCCTCCTTGAGGCCCCGGATGCGGCCGTGGGGGATGGCGATGCCCTGGCCGAGTCCGGTCGAGCCGAGCTTCTCCCGCGCCGCGAGACTCTCGACGACCGTTTTTCGAGAAAGACCCTGATGGGATTCGAAAAGCGTGCCGATGGCGTCGAATAGCCGCGCTTTACTGGGCGCGTCCAGTCCCACCACTACATTCTCGGCGGGCAGGAGTTCGGCGATCTGGCTCATCGGCGGGTTGGGAGGGCGTGGGCTCGACGGCAAGAAACAAAACGGCGGGCAGTCAGCGCTTCACCGCCGGACGGCCCGCCTCGAGTCGTCGAAAAGTATACGCTAGGTGGCCGTCTCCGACCCCGGCGCCGCCGCGGCGAGCGGCGCGTCGGACTCCACGGCACCGTCACGCTTGAACGCAGCGCCGTCGTAGCGCTTTCCGTTCTTCTTTTCCTTGTGCTTCAGCACCTGCCGGTCGAGCTTGTCGATGAGCACGTCGATGGCGGCATACATGTCCGATTCGATCGCCTCGGCGTGGATGTCCTTGCCGCGCGTGTGAAGGTTGACCTCGATCTTATGCTGGAGCTTGTCGACCGACATCACCACGTTGACGTCGATCACGTGATCGAAGTGCCGATTGACGCGCTCGAGCTTGCCGAGCACGTAGTCACGAATCGCAGGCGTGATGTTGAGGTGGTTGCCGGTGAGGTTCAGATTCATCAACCGCTCCTCGAAAGGGGGAAATAAAATCGGCCGTGGGCTTCTCGGGGCCGATGCCGGGGACTGCGCGAGACGCCGATCAGAGCGCCTTGCGCAAGTTGACGGGAGGTATCTGCAGCGACTCCCGGTACTTGGCGATGGTGCGCCGCGCCACGACGATGCCCTGGTCGCCCAGCAGATCGGCGATGCGGCTGTCGGTGAGCGGCGTCTTCGGGTCCTCCGCCCCGATGAGTTGCTTGATCAGGGCCCGGATCGCCGTGGCGGAGCAAGCCCCGCCGGTGTCCGTCGCCACGTGGCTGCCAAAAAAATACTTAAGCTCGTACGTGCCCCGCGGTGTCAGCATGTACTTCTGGGTGGTGACGCGCGAGATGGTCGACTCGTGCAGCCCGAGCATGTCGGCGATCTCGCGGAGCACCATGGGTCGCATCGCCACTTCGCCGTGCTCGAAGAAGCGCCGCTGGCGCTCGACGATCGCCTGGGCCACGCGGAGGATGGTCTCGAAGCGCTGCTGCACGTTACGGATCAGCCACTTCGCTTCCTGGAGATGGGCGGCGAGCTGTTGATTGGAGGACTCGCGATTGCGGGTCAGAATATCGGCATAGATCCGGTTGAGCCGCAGCTTGGGCATCGCCGCCTCGTTGAGCGAGGCAACCCATTGACTGCGCACTTTCCGCACGACCACGTCCGGGATCACGTAATTCGCCTCGGCCTTGGCAAAGGATGAACCCGGTCGAGGGTTGAGGCTGGTGATCAATAGGCGCACGCCGCGCACGCCGGCGTCGTCGGTGTGGAGCAGCCGCTTCAGCTTGGCGAAATCCCGCGCCGCGAGCAACGGCAGGTGGCCGTTCACCACCACCAGTGCTTCGGCCCGCCACGGGGTCGACTCCGGGCGTGCCTTGAGCTGCAGGGCGAGGCATTCCGCCGCGTCGCGCGCGCCAACCCCCGAGGGATCGAAGCTCTGCAGGTATTTGAGGGCGATGCTGAGTTCCTCGGGCTCGAGGAGCGCCTCCGGCGCGAACAGTTCGGCGATCTCCTCGAGGGGTGAGGTGAGATAGCCATCGTCGTCGAGCGCGTCGATGAGTGCCGCCACCAGCAGACGGTCGCGCTCGGGCACGCTCATGACGGCGAGTTGCGACAGTAGGTGGTCGCGCAGGGTGCTGGTGGCGACCTGCTGCGGATAGAAGCTGTCGTCGTCCTGGTCGTTGCCGCCGCCGCTGCCTCCCCAGTCACCGTCGCCGGACGAGTAATCCTCGAAGTCGGGCCGGTCGGCGCCGTCGAATGGCGCGTCGCGCTCGTTGCGCTCGTCGCGCTCGTTGCGCTCGTTGCGCTCGTCGGTGGACTCGGTGCGGGTCTCGAGCGCGCTGGTGGGCACGGCACTCGCGGCAGCCACCTCAGCGGCCGTGCCTTCCTCGTCCCCATCGACCTTCTCGAGCAGGGGATTCTCCTGCAGCATGCGCTCGACCTCGGCATTGAGCTCGATGGTGGAGAGCTGCAGGAGCCGGATCGACTGCTGGAGTTGAGGCGTCAGCGTGAGGTGCTGACTGAGCTTGAGCTGGAGGGTCTGCTTCATGCTTGCTTCATGGCCGTAAAAACACGTCGGGCGCGCGGTCTGCTGGCTCGCGAGGTTTTCACGGGCGCACGCCAGCCTGCTAAAGCCGGAAATGCTCTCCCAGGTAGACCTTCCTCACAGCTTCATTATAAACAATCTCGCCCGGAGCGCCCGATGCGAGCACCCGCCCCTCGTTGATGATGTACGCGCGGTCGCAAATCCCGAGGGTCTCCCGCACATTGTGGTCGGTGATCAGTACGCCGATGCCGCGCTCCTTGAGGAAGCCGATGATCTTCTGGATATCGAGCACGGCGATCGGGTCCACCCCGGCGAAGGGCTCGTCCAGCAGGATGAAGCGCGGCCGCGTGGCCAGCGCCCGCGCGATTTCCACGCGGCGACGCTCGCCACCCGACAGGCTGATCGCGGGGGCATCGGCGAGATGGGCGATGGTCAGGTCCTCGAGCAGTGCGTCCAGCCGGTTGGCGATGGCATCCTCCTCGAGATCGGTCAGCTCGAGAATCGCCCGGACATTCTCGGCGACCGACAGCTTGCGGAAGATCGACGCTTCCTGGGGAAGATAGGACAGACCGAGCCGGGCGCGTGCATGGATCGGCAAGCGCGAAAGATCCTCGCCGTCGAGCTCGATGCGCCCGCCGTCGGCGGCCACCAGCCCGACGATCATATAGAAGCATGTCGTCTTGCCGGCACCATTGGGTCCCAGGAGCCCGACCACCTCGCCGCTGCCGACATCGAGCGACACGTCGTGCACTACAGTCCGGGCCTTGTAGCGCTTCTCGAGCCGCGCGACGCTGAGCTGACTCATTCCTGGCGGGCAGCGAGCGCCATTCAGGACCCGACCACCGGCGCCAAGGCGACGGTGCAGATGCTGGTGCTCGTGCAGAGTGCGTCGGCCCGGCCGCTGGCCGCGCGCGGGAGCGATGCCGTCATGCGCGGCTATCGACCCTTGCCCGGCGCGAGCTCGCCGGCCGGCTTCAGGCTGACTGGCGCCGACGGCTTGGCCGGCGCCGGCTTCGCTGGGTCCGCCTTCCCGGCGCCGAGATCGTTGCGCGGCTGGAAGACACCGCGGACGCGCCCCTCCGATCCCTCGGCATCAGTCCCGCCACCACTGCCTGGGCGCCCTTCGGCCTTGAAGAGCTCGGTGGCGGTGTTGTACGAAATGTAATTGCTGCGGATCTCGTCGCCGCTACGGCGCAGCAGGGCCCGATCGTAGAGTTGCAGGAGTTCCTTCGCGCCGTCGTATTCGCCGCGCTGGGCGAATCCTTCGTAATACTCGTTCACGCCGTCGCGCCTCTGCCGGAAGCTGACCGGATTGCCATAGGCCGTGGCGGCGAGTGAGTTGTCGGCGTTCTGCCGGAACACCACCTTGTCGGCGTGGATGGTGAGCGTGCCCTGGGTGATGACCACGTTGCCGACCAGCGTCCCGACCTTGGTCTGGATGTTGACGTCGCCGGAATCGGCCGAGTAGTTGATCGGCTTGACGCGATCGGCCTTTTCGGCGCGCGCCGCCACGCAGCTGAGGAGCGCTGCGCCGAGCAGGGCAACCGATGCCGCGCGCAGCAGAAGAGGAGGACGCAAGCGGGTCACTTGGGAGGGTTGGGCTGGAAGGTGCCGCGCACGTCGGACTTGATCTTCATGGTGCGGGATTGGTTGTCGAGGGTGACGCCTGTGCCGTGGATTATTCCATGCGGATCCTCGATCGTCACCGGCCGATCGGTTTCGGCAATGCCCTTGTCGGGGATGACGCGCAGGAAATCGGTAGTGAGCTTCACCGGACCGAGCCGGTCGCTCGCCCCCATGCGTACCTCGCGAATCGCCTCGACATTGCCACGGAAGAGCACCGTCTGGCGATCACCGGACAGGGTGCCGGCATCGGAGCTGATCGTCAGTTTGGGGCGCTCCTTGTCGGTCACCACGAGCGACGGCGACGTGAAGTCGACGGTTTCGTCGTCGGGATGATGCTGGGCGCGCTTGGCGGTCAGCGCCTGGCGGACCTGTCCGCCGGCGTCGAAGCTCAAGGCCTTGAAGTTGGTCATGAACACGTCGGGATCGTGGCGCTGGTCGCCCTTCTTGGCGTCGTTGGGCGGCTGGATCTGGGCATCCAGCCAGAAGGTGAGGGCGGCGAGCGAGGCGAGGAGCAGCACCGGCGTCCATGCCGTCCAGCGATGCAGAATGGCTCGCACGCGCTTCATTTCAGGCGCCCGATCTCGCGTATCGCTGGCCGGCACCCCGGGCGGCGAGCAGCAGATCGCACACTTCCCGCACCGCGCCGGCCCCCCCTTCGCGCTGGGTGACCAGGTGGGCGGCGGCGCGCACCTCGGCGGGAGCGTGCGGGACCGTCACCGCGAGGCCGCAGCGCTGCAGCACCGGCAGGTCGGGAATGTCGTCGCCGATGTGGGCGCATTGCTCAGCGCCGAGGTTGAGCTCGTCGCGCAGCCGCTCCCACGGCGCAAGCTTGTCGGCGGTGCCGAGCACGAGGCGCGTGATGCCGAGCTGTCGGGCGCGATGGGTGATCGCCGGTGCCGCACTGCCGCTGATCCACGCGACCACGACGCCAATTTCCGCGCAGCGCTTCAGGCCGACACCGTCGAGCACGCAGAACGCCTTGCTCTCGCGCCCATCCGCGTCCAGGTAGATGCGCCCATCGGTGAGCACGCCATCGACGTCGCACGTGAGGAGGCGGATCGGCTGCGCGCGGGCGTTGAGGTTCGGGGCATTCATCGCCCATCTTCCAATGGTCCGCAGCGCTGCCACGACCCCATCGCTGCCACGACCATCGGCGCGCCTCGGGTGTGGACTCGCCGCGCGATCGCGGGCACGCCGGTCGCCGCCCCCACAAACGCGGAGCGCTTCGTTCCCGCCGGGTGCGGTCCGAGCCGAGGCGGCATTACACCACCCGGGCGCGGAAGAGGTCGTGCATGTGCACCACGCCGACGAGGTGGCGTTGCGCATCCTGCACTACTAACTGCATCACCTTCGGTGCCCGCTCCATCTGCTCGACGCAGTCGATGGCAAGGCTGCCGGGGGCGATGCTGCGTGGTTCGCGGGTCATCACGTCACCGACCGGGGTGCCGGCAAGATCACGGATCCGGCCTATGGCGCGGCGCAGGTCGCCGTCAGTGAACACGCCGGCGACCTGCTCTCCGGCGTCGACCACGACCGTCATGCCCAGTCCCTTGGCGCTTATCTCCACCACCGCCTCGGCGATGGTCGCCGCGACCGGGACGATCGGCAACGCCGCGCCGCTGCGCATAATGTCGGCGACGTGGGTGAACAGGCGCCGCCCGAGCGAGCCGCCGGGATGCGAACGGGCGAAGTCCTCGACCGAGAAGCCACGCGCGTCGAGCAGCACCAGCGCGAGGGCGTCGCCCAGGGCGAGTGCTGCCGTGGTGCTGGCGCTGGGCGCGAGGCCGAGTGGGCAGGCTTCGACATCGACGGCGGCGTCGAGATGGAGGTCCGCCGCGACGGCCAGCGACGACTGCTCATTGCCGGTGAGGGCGACGATGCGCGCACCCTGCCGCTTGAGATGGGGGATGAGCGCGGCGAGTTCGTCGGTCTCGCCCGAGTTCGACAGCATGAGCACCACGTCCTGCGGGGTGATCATGCCGAGATCGCCGTGACTGGCCTCGGCAGGATGGACGAAGAACGCCGGCGTTCCGGTCGAGGCGAGGGTGGCGGCGATCTTGCGCGCGACGTGGCCGGACTTGCCGATCCCCGACACCACTACGCGGCCGCGGCACTCCAGCATCAGCCGCACAACCGCGAGGAACGGGTTGCCCAGCCGGGTCGCAAGGGCCGTGATGGCGCTCGCCTCCGTGGTCAGCACGGCACGGGCGAGCGACAACGCGCGATCGGCGTCGGCGGCCGTGCCCGTGCGTGCGGCGCGTGCAGTGGGCACTTCGGCGCTGGCAGCATTCTCGACGGTTGCAGTCATTCGATCGAGTATAACCTCGTCCCCAGACGCTTCTGCGGGCGAGCCCCCCGCCTTCGGCCCGGCGCGTGATGCGTGGTATGTTCGACCGATCCACGGTCCGCACGCGGGCGCGCGCTCCGGTGCATCGCGCCCGACCCCGAGGCGAGGCGATGCCGCATACGCTGCAAGTCATGCTGGTCCTGCTCGCCAGCGCGGTGCTGGTGGTGACGGCGTGCCGCACCCTGCGCCTCCCACCGATCGTCGGCTACCTGCTGGTCGGGATCGCAGTCGGTCCGCACGGCCTCGGCTGGGTAAACGACACCAGCGAGACGCGTCACCTCGCCGAGTTCGGGATCGTGTTCCTCATGTTCTCGATCGGGCTGGAGTTCAGTTTGCCGCAGCTGCGCGCCATGCGTCGCGCGGTGTTCGGACTCGGTGTCGCGCAGGTGGTCATCACGGTCGCGCTGCCGACCCTCGCCTTGCCGATGCTCGGCTGGTCGTGGCAGACCGGTCTCGCCCTCGGCAGCACCCTGGCGATGAGCTCCACGGCGATCGTGTCGCGCATGCTCGCCGAACGCATGGAACTCGGCACACCCCACGGGCGCGACGTGATGGGCATCCTGCTGTTCCAGGATCTGGCCGTCGTCGCCTTCCTCATCATGCTCCCGGCGCTCGCCGTCGGGGCGGCCGATCCGCTGCCGACCATCGCCGTTGCCGCCTTGAAGGCCGCCCTGGTCCTGGCCGTGATCCTCTACGCCGGGCAGCGCCCGATGCGCGCGTGGTTCAACGTCATCGCCCGGCAGCGCTCGTCCGAGCTATTCATGCTGAACGTGCTGCTGATCACCCTCGGGCTGGCCGCGCTGACCGAGGTGGCCGGGCTCTCCCTCGCTCTCGGCGCATTCCTCGCCGGCATGTTGATCGCGGAAACCGAATACCGTTACCAGGTCGACGAGGACATCAAGCCGTTCCGCGACGTGCTGCTCGGACTCTTTTTCGTCACGGTCGGGATGGCGCTGGATCTCGACATCGTCCTCGAGCAGGCCGGCTGGGTGATCGCCCTCCTCGTGGTTCCGGTGGCGATCAAGCTGGCGTTGATCGTCGGGCTGTCGCGCGCGTTCGGCGCGCCGCCCGGCGTGGCGTGGCGCACGGGCCTCTATCTCGCCCAGGCCGGCGAATTCTCCCTGGTGCTGCTCACCATCGCAGTGCAGAGCGGGCTCGTGCCGCCGGTGCCGGGGCAGGTGATGCTCGCGGCGATGGTGATGTCGATGCTGTCCGCGCCGTTCTGGATCAATTTTTCCGAGCCTATCGTGCGCCGGCTCACCGCCAACGACTGGCTGGCGCGCGCCGCCCAGGTCACCCAGCTTGCCGCCAGCAGCATGGCCCGGCAGGATCATGTCATCGTCTGCGGCTATGGACGCAGCGGCCAGAACCTCGCGCGGCTGCTATCCAAGGAGGACATCCCGGTCATCGCCCTCGATTCCGATCCGCAGCGGGTGCGCGAAGCGGCCGGGGAGGGCGGCCAGGTGATCTACGCCGACGCCGGCCGGCGCGAGGCCCTCATGGCCGCGGGACTCGGCAAGGCGCGCGCGGTCGCCATCACGTTCGCGGAAACGGCGACGGCGTTGCGCATCCTCCATCACGTACGGTCGCTGCGCGCCGACCTGCCGGTCATCGTGCGTACCCGCGATGACAGCGAGCTCGACCTGTTGCTCGACGCGGGTGCCACCGAGGTGGTGCCCGAAATCCTCGAGGGCAGCCTCATGCTGGCTTCGCATTCCCTGCTGCTCATGGGCACGCCGCTCAACCGGGTGCTCGCGCGCGTGCGGGAGGTGCGCGAAGAGCGCTACACCCTGTTTCGCGGCTTCTACCATGGCATCACCGACTCCGCCGACGCGGCTGACAATCTCCAGCCGCGCCTGCATTCGGTCCCGCTGGCGGAGCGCGCCTACGCCGTCGGCCGCCAGCTGGGCGATCTCGATCTCGGCGAAAGCGCGGAGATCACCGCGGTGCGCAAGCGTGGCACCCGTCCTGTACCTCCGGCGGCGGACCTGATGCTGGAGGTCGGCGACGTCGTGGTGCTACTCGGCCGGCCCGAGCATCTCGCCCGGGCCGAAGCTTTCCTGCTCGAAGGGGCGCGCGGCTGACGCGTGAGCCTACGGCTGACCGCGAACGCGCCGTCGTCGAGGCCCGGCTGAGGCCCGTCGATTGGTTTCGCCCGGCTAAGGACGCGTGACCACGGGAGACGCTGCCGTGAGTGCCGCTCGGTGGTCCTCACCCTGTTGTGGGGCGCGCTGCGTTGTCCGACCGCTTAACTGACCGCTAGTCATTGTCGGCGGTCAGGGTGACCGGATAGAATTACCGACCCCATCCTGTGTGCCCTCCCCGTGCCTGATGCCTTGCCCGCGGCCATGACCGTCGCGTCCCGCTGTCCCGAAGTCGCAGTGGAACTCCACGACGTCACCTTCGCGTACGACACGCGGACCATCCTGTCCGGAATCTCCATGCAGATCCCGCGCGGCAAGGTGGTCGCGATCATGGGCGGCTCCGGCTCGGGCAAGACCACGATCCTGCGACTCATCGGCGGGCAGTTGAAGCCCAAGACCGGCCGGATCAACGTCGCCGGTCAATCGGTGCCGGACCTTGACCGCGAGGCCCTGTTCGCGTTGCGCCGGCAGATCGGGATGCTTTTTCAGTTCGGCGCGCTGTTCACTGACATGACGGTGTACGAGAACATCGCCTTCGCGATGCGCGAGCATACCGACCTGCCGGAGGAGCTCATCCGCGACCTGGTGCTGATGAAGCTTCACGCCGTGGGCTTGCGCGGCACCGCGGCGCTCAAGCCCTCGGAGCTGTCCGGCGGCATGGCCCGGCGGGTGGCGCTGGCGCGGGCGATCGCCCTGGATCCCATGCTGGTGATGTACGACGAGCCTTTTGCCGGTCTCGATCCGATCTCCCTGGGCGTGGTGGGCCAGCTGATCCGCCGCCTGAACGACGCGCTCGGCATCACCTCGGTGGTGGTGACCCACGACGTCTACGAATCTCTGAAGATCGTCGACTATCTCTATTTCGTCTCGGAGGGGCGGATCGTCGCCCAGGGCACGCCAGACGAGATCAGATCCTCGCGCGAAGCCTACGTGCGCCAGTTCGTCGATGGCGAAGCCGATGGCCCGGTGCCCTTTCATTACCCCGCGCCGGAGTATGGCGAAGACCTCTTCCGCAATGCCTAGCGCCGTTCCTGCCGCGATCGCGAACTTCCTGCGGCGCATTGGCGCCGGGACGATCACTGCGCTCATCCGTCTAGGCTACGCATCGCGCTTCTTCGTGGCCGTGGTCCGGCACTCGCCCGCCGCGTTCCGGCGCCTGCAGCTCACCTTGCGCGAGATCTACTTCGCCGGCGTGCTCTCGCTCATTATCATCCTGGTCTCCGGGCTTTTCGTGGGGATGGTGCTGGCGCTGCAGGGCTACGACGTCCTGATCCGCTACGGCGCCGACGAGTCGCTCGGCATCCTGGTCGCGTTGTCGCTGGTGCGCGAGCTTGGCCCGGTCGTGGCCGGCCTGCTGTTCGCCAGTCGCGCCGGTAGCGCCATCACGGCGGAGATCGGCCTTATGAAGGCCACCGAGCAGCTCTCGGCGATGGAGATGATGGCGGTCGATCCCATGGCCCGCGTGGTCGCCCCGCGTTTCTGGGGGGGGCTGGTGGCCATGCCCCTGCTGGCGGCGCTGTTCTCGACCCTCGGCATCTTCGGTGCCTATCTCGTGGGCGTGAAGCTCATCGGCATCGATGCGGGGGCATTCTGGGGCAACATGCGCGCCGGCGTGGATTTCCGCTACGACGTGCTCAATGGCATCATCAAGAGCGTGGTGTTCGGGACGGCGGTCAGCATCATCGCGGTATTCGAAGGCTACGTCGCCCAGCCGACCGCGGAAGGCGTATCGAGCGCCACCACCCGCACCGTAGTCGCCTCGTCCCTCACCATTCTTGCACTCGACTTCGTGCTCACCGTCTTCATGTTCAGGGGTCTCGGCGTATGACTCGCAAAACCATCGACCTCTGGGTCGGCATCTTCGTGACGATCGGCATCGGTGCCGTGATCTTCCTGGCCCTCAAGGTGGGCAACCTCACCTCGGTGGGGGCGCCGCCTGGCTACCGGCTACAGGCGAGCTTCGACAACATCGGCGGGTTGAAGCTGCGCGCGCCGGTCAAGGCGGCCGGGGTCACTGTAGGCCGGGTCGAATCGATCCGGCTGGATCCGAAAACCTACCAGGCCGATGTGCTCATGCGGGTGGAAAACGGCTATCAGTTCACGGCCGACACCATCGCCTCCATCCTTACGTCAGGTCTCCTCGGCGAGGTCTATATCGGGCTCGACGCCGGCGGCGACACCAAGATGCTGGCGGAGGGGGGCAAAATCACCCACACCCAGTCGGCGGTCGTGCTGGAAAAGCTGATCGGCCAGTTCATGTTTTCCAAGGCCGCGGAGGGTACGAAATGAATGCCACGCAATCCCGTTCCCTCAGCCGCCGCTTCGCCGTCCCGGCATGGCGCGGCGCTTTGGCCGCAGTGGCGGTCGCCCTGTTGGCCGGATGCGCCGCGGCGCCGTCGCGGGTCGATCCGTGGGAGCCGATGAACCGGGGCCTCTACCGCGTCCACGACGTCATCGACACAATCGTGCTGAAGCCTGCCGTGACGGTCTACAAGACGGTGGTGCCGTCCGTGGCCCGCACCGGAGTCTCGAACTTCTTCAACAACATCGAGGATGCGTTCTCGGCGGTCAACGACGTGCTGCAGGCCAAGCCGCAGAAGGCCGGGGACGACCTCGGCCGGGTCGTGACCAACACCTTTTTCGGCCTCGGCGGGCTCATCGACGTGGCGTCTTCCGCGGGAATTGAACGCGGCAACGAGGATTTCGGTCAGACGCTGGCAGTGTGGGGCGTCGGGCCGGGACCGTACCTGTTCATCCCGTTGCTCGGGCCGTCCACGGTGCGTGACGCCACGGGAACCGCAGTGCGGATGTACCTGGGGCCGCTTGGCCAGATCAATGACGTGTCGGTGCGCAACAGTCTGTACGTGCTCGGCGCGATCGATGCGCGTTACCAGGCCGGTGACGCGCTTAGCGTGCTTGAAACCGCGGCCCTCGATCGCTACACGTTCATCCGCAACGCGTTCTTCCAGCGGCGGCGCTATCTCATCTACGACGGCAAGGTGCCGCCTGAAGCAGAGGACAAGCAATGAGGCAAGGCATGAGAGTGTGGTTGAGGTTTCTCGCACTGCTGACGCTCGGGTTGGTCGCGGGCGCGGCACTCGCCCAGGAAGCGCCCGACGCGCTGGTGAAGCGGGTTTCGCAAGACGTGCTGCAGACGATCAAGAGCGATCCGCAGATCCAGGCGGGCAATCAGGCGCGCATCCGCGAAGTAATCGAGGCGAAGTTGCTGCCGAACTTCGATTTCCAGCGCATGACCGCGCTAGCCATGGGACGCAACTGGCGGCAGGCGACACCCGAGCAGCAGGCGCGCCTGGTGGAGGAGTTCCGCACGCTGCTGGTGCGCACGTACTCGAGTGCGCTCAATCAGTATCGCAACGAGACGATCGACTACAAGCCGCTGCGGGTAAACCCGAGCGACACCGAAGTCACCGTCCGGACCGCGATCAACCGTTCCGGAGGCGCGCCGGTCCCGATCGACTACAACATGGCGAAGACGCCCAGCGGCTGGAAGGCCCACGACGTAGTGATCGGGGGGGTAAGCCTGGTGACCAACTATCGCGACGAGTTCAACAGCACCGTGCAGTCATCGGGCGTCGACGGGCTGATTAAGGTGCTCGCCGAAAAGAACCGCAGCACGGCGTGATCTGGCGATGAACGCGGCGAAAAGCGAAGGATTCGAGCTGGATGCGAGCGGCGAGCGCTGGGAGTCGACCACCGCGATCACCTTCGCCAATGCCGCGCAGGTGCTCGAGGAATCCCGCAAGCTGCCGCTGCCGAGCGAGGGCGTCGTCGATTGCAGTGCGCTGCACCCCGTCGATTCCGCCGCGGTGGCGACGCTGCTCTCGCTCAAGCGTCGGGCCCGCGAAGATGGGCGCACGCTGACTTTCATCAACATCACCGCGTCGCTGCACACCCTGGCGGATCTCTACGGTGTCGAGGAAATGCTGGTTGAATAGCGCCGCGCGCTCGACACCGTGCCCGTGAGTACCGCACCGTCGCGCCCGCTCGGCGCGACGTGGTGGGCCATGCCCGTCCCCGTTGCCAAGGCGGCGGGCTCGATCGGCTGCGAACCGCGCGGTTAGGCCGATGCGGCCCGCCGTTGAAGCCCAGAACGTCACCCGACGCTTCGGCAGCGTCCAGGCGCTGGCGGGCGTCGATCTCACGGTCGACGAAGGCGAGTTTTTCGGCCTGTTGGGTCCGAACGGCGCCGGCAAGACCACGCTCATTTCCATCCTGGCGGGCCTGACGCGCCCCGACACGGGCAGCGCGCGCATTCTCGGCCACGACGTGGTCGCCGACTATCGCCAGACACGTCGGCTCCTCGGGGTGGTCCCGCAGGAGCTGGTGTTCGATCCGTTCTTCACCGTGCGCGAAACGCTGCGCTTCCAAGCGGGTTACTTCGGCCTGCGCCGCGTCGACGACTGGATCGACGAGATCCTCGCGCATCTCGACCTCGCCGCCAAGGCCGACGCCAACATGCGTTCCCTCTCCGGGGGGATGAAGCGCCGGGTTCTGGTGGGCCAGGCGTTGGTGCACAAGCCGCCGGTGATCATCCTCGACGAGCCCACCGCCGGCGTGGACGTCGAGCTCCGCCAGAACCTCTGGACCTTCATCCGTCGGCTCAACGCCGAGGGTCACACCATCATCCTCACCACCCATTATCTCGAGGAAGCCGAGGCGCTCTGCGGGCGCATCGCCATGCTGAAGGCGGGGCGGGTCGTGGCGCTCGATACCAAGCGTAACCTGCTCGCCCAGTTCGCCGGGCTGACGGTGCGGCTGGTCGCGGATCGGGTCCCGGCCGAATGGGCCGCGCGGGTCCTGCGTACCGAAGGCGGCGCGCATTTCATCGCCCTCGACCGCTACGCCGACCTCGAGGGCTTGCTCGCCGCCTTGCGCCACGAGGCCGTCGAGATCCGCGAGCTCGCGCTCGAGGAAACGGACCTCGAGCAGGTCTTCCTGCGCATCATGACCGGCAGCAAGGGTGGCGACAGCACTGCCGCCGAGGCGAAGCTTGGCACCGCCTGACGCGCTTCGCGCCGCCGGCGCCGCGTCCTCCGCACCGGATGCGCCCGGGCCGCCGGGCCACGCCGCAGCGCTGGTCGGGGCAGGCTGGCCGACGCTGCTCTACAAGGAACTGCTGCGCTTCTGGAAGGTTGCGTTCCAGACCATCCTCGCCCCGGTGCTGACCTCGCTCCTGTACCTGCTCATCTTCTCCCAAGTCCTCGAGTCGCACGTCTCGGTCTATGACGGCCGGGTCGCGTACTCGGCATTCCTGGTGCCGGGGCTGGTCATGATGTCGGTACTGCAGAACAGTTTCGCCAATAGCTCGTCCTCGCTCATCCAGTCGAAGGTCACCGGCAATCTCATCTTCGTACTCCTGCCGCCGTTGTCACCCCTCGATCTTTTCGCCGCGTATGTGCTCGGGGCGATGGCGCGCGGCATCGTTGTTGGGCTCGGGGTGTTCCTGGTGACCCTGCTCTTCGTGCCCTCGCTCCTGGCCATGCCGCACCCGCTGTGGGCGCTGGCGTTCGCGTTGCTGGGCAGTGCGATTCTCGGAACCCTCGGTCTGGTCGCGGGGATCTGGGCCGACAAGTTCGACCAGCT
>JBDSND010000193.1:0-6513 GCA_039915505.1 Casimicrobiaceae bacterium | reverse complement strand
TGAGCGATGGCTTGCCGTTGTAGCGCGAGATCGAGCGCTCGTTGACGGGCCCTATCTCGGCATTGCCGATGTCGCGGATCCGCACCGGATAGCCGCCGGCATTGGCCACGATGATGCTGTTGAACTGCTCCGGCGAGCGCAGGTCGGTCTCGGCGACCACCGTGAACTCGCGTGCCTGAGATTCGATTCGGCCGGCCGGGATCTCGGCGTTCTGCCGCCGAATGGCGTCCTCGACATCCTGCACGGTGAGGCGATAGGCGGCGAGGCGCGTGCGGTCGATGTTGACCCGCATCGACACCTGGCGCTCGCCGAAGACGCGGACGTCGGCTGCCCCGGGCAGCACCGACAGCCGTGGCTGGACATAGCGCTTGACGTAGTCGGAGGCATCCAGCGGCGACTGCTCGCCAGCTTCCACCGCGATGTAGATCACCGGCTGGGAGTCGGCCTCGACCTTGGCGATGATCGGCTCCTCCGCCGTGGCGGGCAGCTTGCCGCGGGCGCGTGCGACCTTGTCGCGGACGTCGGCGGCGGCGGAGTCGGGATCGCGCTTCAGGGAGAACCGGACGTTGATCCGGGAAGACTCCGAGCGGCTCTGCGAGGTCATGATCTCGACGCCCTCGATTCCAGCGAGGGAATCTTCCAGCGGCTTGGTGACCTGCGACTCGACGACTTCCGCCGATGCCCCGCGATAGGTGGTCGACACGCTGACCACCGGCTCGTCGATGCGGGGATACTCGCGCACCGAAAGCCGGGTGTACGAAATCATCCCGACGAGGACGATGATCAGCGACAGCACCGTCGCAAGCACGGGTCGCTTGATGCAGATCTCAGGGAGTTGCATGGCGGGCTCCGGCTGGGTCGATCGGGGTCGGGCGGTCAGGAACGCGAAGGAGCAGTCGCTTCTGCCTTCGCCGGCGCGGGATCGGCGCGGCTGCGTTTCGTACCGTCGGTCTGTCCATCCTTGCCCGCGCGCGGGCCCGCCTCCGGCGTCGCCGCGGCGCTCGCGGCCGCGGGCGCGCGGGCTGGTTTGTCACCCGCGCCCTTGCCCCCCTTGCCACCGGAGGCTCCTGGGGCGGGCTCGCCGTCGCCCCGGGCGGTCTTGCCCGAGCCGTCTTCCGCCCGAGCGACCTTTACGGCGGCGCCATCGCGGATCTTGGGCTGCCCGGCGGTGACCACCACATCGCCTGTATCGAGTCCTTTGACGATCTCGGCCTTGCCGTCGCGCCGCTGTCCCACCTCAACCTTCACCCGCTGCGCACGGTTGTCGACGACGCGAAAGATGTATTGTTCTTCGCCTTGCGGCACCAGCGCCTGCTCCGGGACCACCATCGCCTCGCGCTCGGCGCGGGTGATGAGGCGTACCCGCGCGAACATGCCGGGGCGCAGGGTCGTGTCGGCATTGGGCACCTGGGCACGGACGACGACCGAGCGTCCCGCGGCATCGACCAGCGGATTGACCGCATACACCCGCCCGGTAAAGGTTCGCCCCGGTTGCGCGTCGAGCGCCACCTCGAGGGGCTGCCCCACCTTCACCTGGCTGTAGTAAATCTCGGGCACCCGGAAGTCCACCTTGAGTGGGTCGATCGCCTCGAGGTTGACGATGTCCGCGCCTTCCTTGACGTAATCGCCGACTGACACGATACGCAGGCCGATCACCCCGGTGAACGGCGCCTTGATCTCGGTCTTGGCGAACTTCGCTTCGGACAGCGCGACCGCGGCTTCGGCCAAGCGCAGGTTGTTCTCGGCTTCGTCGCGCGCCTGCGCCGAAATGAACCCCTGCTTCTGCAAGTCCAGCGCGCGCTGATACTTGCTCTTGGCAAGGGTGTGGTTGGCGCGCGTCTGCTGCACGTCGGCATCGTTGATCGACGTGTCGAGCCGAATCAGCGGGGTACCGCGAGCGACCCGCTGGCCTTCCTTGAACAGGATTGCGGCTATGCGTCCGGCGACCTCTGGACGAATCACCACCGATTCGTCTGAACGCAGGCTGCCGACCGCGGTGATCGTCTGCGGCAGCGCGGCAGTCGAAACCTTGGTCGCTTCGACCGTAACGACCTGCGCACCACCCGCACCGCCTCCCCGGCCGCCGCCCCCGCCCCCGCCTCCGCCGCCGCCGCCTCCTCCAGCTTTCTCGGCGGAGGCCTGCGGGGCCGTGCCGCCCAGGAAGGCCGGCAAGGCGACCACTCGGCTCGTACCAGCCCAATAGCCGCCCGCCGCGGCAAGGGTGCCACCGACGACGACTAAACCAACGACCAGCGCCTTGTTCATGCCCGAAGCGTGGCGTCCACCGGACGCTCCAAAAGATAACCTCCCATTATGCGCTGGCGCGCGCGGCGCCGGCCCCACCTCCCGCCGTGAGAGGGGGGCTTAACTCCCGCCGCGCGGAACACGCCATCGGCTGCGCGCTGCTAGAATCGATCGTCACATTGCCTTCCGCGGAGTCGCCGTGATCGCCCGAACCACGTTGCCCTTCATGCCGACAGTCCGCCACGCCCCCCGTCATGCCGATGCGCGGCCCCTGCCCCGGCTGGCGCTCGCGCTGGTCACCGGCCTCGTACTGGTACTGGCCCTCGCCGGTGCCGGGTCCGCCCTCGCCCAGGCCTATCCAGCCAAGCCGGTGAAACTCGTCGTGCCTTTCCCGCCGGGCGGTCCGCTCGACGTCGTCGGACGGCTCATCGCCCAGAAGCTCACCGAAGCCTGGGGCCAGAGCGTCGTCGTGGACAACCGCCCCGGCGCCGGCGGCAACATCGGCGCGGACGTGGTCGCGAAGAGCCCGCCCGACGGCTACACGGTGGTCATGGGCGCGCTCTCCACCCACGCCGTGAATCCGCATCTCTTCAGCAAGATGCCCTATGACGCAGTCAAGGATTTCGCGCCCATCACCTTGGTCGCGGTCACGCCGAACGTGCTGGTCGTCAATCCCAGCCTGCCGATCAACTCGGTGAAGGAGCTCATCGCCTACGCCAAGGCGAATCCCGGCAAGCTTGCATTCGGCTCGGGCAGCAACGGCAGCGCCGGCCACCTCGCCGGTGAGTTGCTGAAGGTCGATACCGGCATCGACATGATCCATGTGCCGTTCAAGGGCGGCGCACCCGCAACCCAGGCGCTGCTGGCGGGCGACACCCAGATCATGTTCGACAACCTCGCCAATGCGACGCCTCACGTGAAGGCCGGCAAGCTCAAGGCCCTCGCCGTCACCACCGCGCAACGTTCGCGTCTCGCCCCCGACCTGCCGACGATGGCCGAGGCGGGTGTCCCCGGATTCGACATCTCGACCTGGTTCGGACTGCTCGCGCCGGCCGGAACGCCACGCGAGATCATCGCTAAATGGAATACGGAAGTGACCCGGATCCTCACCGCACCCGACATGCGCGAGCGGCTCGTCGCGCAGGGCGCGGAGCCGTCGCCGACGACTCCCGAGCAGTTCGCCCAATTCATCAATCAGGAACTGGTGAAGTACGGCAAGATCGTCAAGGCGTCGGGCGCCAAGGTCGACTGACCCGGGGGCGACGTAGCCGCTGCGGCACGCCCCATCCGGGGCGCGCTGCCTCAACTGGCGTTGGCGCCGGCCACCCACTCGCGGCCATTCGGAACGGCCCATCGCGAGCACGTGGTGTGTTGGCGGGCGAGACGCGGCGGATGGCGCCTTGATTGGATGGCGCGCTGCAGGGCGCGATCGGCTCGTGCAGCGGCGCCCCGCGGCAGGTGTGTCCTGGAGCGAACGTCCAACGTTGCGCCCGCAGTCTCGCGCCGCGCGGCCGTTGGCGAAGGTTGACTGGTCAGCGCCGCAGGCAGCGCGGCGGCAGGTACGCCGCGGGAATATCGACGGGAACGCAGAGCCAGCGCACTTCCCGGCGGGCATTGCGCGTCGGCGCGAGCAGGATGGTCTTGCCCGCGAGTTCCGGGACCGAAGGGCCGAAGCGCACCCGCAACCGGCCATTTTCCGGGCTCACGTCCACGTCGTCGACCACGCGGCGGGCGACGCTGCTCGGGAGCGCGAAACTCTGTCGCGCTTCCAGTCGCGCCGAGGTGAGGCTCGTCTCCGCCTCGCGCTCCAGCCCGCGCACCGCCGCGAGCGTGGTGATCACTTGCTGACGCACCACATGGTCGCGCCAACCGCTCACGAGGTCGTGACTCACCGCCAGGGCCACAACTGCCATGCCGGCGACACCCGCTGCAGCCCCGAACCACGAAACGCCATGCGACCCGGCGGCGCGGGTCGCAGCATCGACCGGATTGGCGGAATCGCGCTCCGCGGCGAGCGCGATGCGACGCACCCGGCGGTACACGAGATAGTCGGCGCACGACCCGGCGATCGCTCCCGGCAGCACCCCTATCAGCAGAACCGCAAACAACGCCCACAGCCCCGGCGCGCGGTCGATGGAGTCGTTCACGAACATGAACGTGATCGCACCTCCCAGTGGCAGGAGCGCGAAGATCATCGCGGCGATCCACAGGCCACGGTAGGCCGCCCAGATCGGCGGCGCCAGGAACGCCGGCCAGTTCCACATCGCCAGCGGCTTGCCGGCACGCTCGAACGCGAGGAACCGTGGTGCATAGTGATCAGCGTGAGGCCCGACCGCCAGGCGGTAGAGCATGGCCAGGGCCGGCCGCACGACCGGGACCTCGAGTGGACCCGGCATGCGGACGGTATCCTCCGCCATGCTGGTCATACGCGGTGCGCCTTCGCTCAGCGGCAGGGTATTGGGGATGGTGTTACCGCTCGCCCGACCACCGCGGGTGGACGACTGCGCCAAAGCGCTATGCAGCAGTACCCCGCGCGACGGGGAGCGTGGTGCATGCGGGAAAGAATCAGGCGACATCGGCGGCAGTATAGGCGCGGGAGAAGGGCGGATGCGTACCCGCTAAAACAGCCGGCCACCGGTTGGCCGCCCAACAAACGCCCGTCGAACCCGCGCGTTCCCGTCGCCCTGAACCGATGCCCCGCTTCACGGCTGTCACCCGCATCAACCGTAGGGCGCGCGGCACGTCTGAAACGGTGCGACACCGCGCGTGCCGCGACGCTCGCCACAACCGGGGGATGGCGTGGGTCCGAAGCGCCGTAAGGGGCCGAAACGCCATGCGTACGTCCGAGGCGCAGTACGTCCGAAGCACAGCATCTCAAGCGGCGGCGGTGTAGCGCCAGGCAGTCACCCCGAGTATGGCCCACGCAAGAAGCCAGGCTAGACCTCCGACCGGCGTGACGGCGCCCCACCCGCGCACGCCGGTCAGCGCCAGCACGTAGAGACTTCCGGAAAACAGCACGATGCCGACGGCGAGCAGCGCGGCGCTCACCGCGAGCCCGCCTCCGGCTGCAGGCCACTGCCGCCACAGCACGCCTACGATCAGCAGTCCTAGGGCATGCACAAGGTGGTATTGCACGCCAGTGGCGAAGACCGCGAGGACGTCGGGAGACAGACGCGAACGCAGTGCGTGGGCGCCGAACGCGCCAGCACCGACGCCAAGCAGGAGGAATCCCGCTGCCACGACGATCACACCGCGAGGCGTCATCGCCGGTTCCGCGCGCCGGAGATCGGACACGCTTCGTCTACAATGCTACAAGGGCATACCATTTTTTCCTCGACCGAGCATAGCACCATGGATATCGATCGCCGCCACGTCGGCAAACGCCTCGCGCAGATGGTGATTCACCAGCCGTCGCAGACCATCTACCTCGCCGGTCAGGTGGCGGACGATCCCACCGCCGACATCACTGGCCAGACCCGCCAGGTACTCGCGCAGATCGACCGCCTGCTCGGCGAAGTGGGATCGGCCAAGGGCAAGCTCCTGTCCGCCACTATTTTCCTGCCGGACATGGCCGATTTCGCCGCCATGAATGCAGTCTGGGAAGGCTGGATCGCCGCCGGTGAGGCGCCCGCGCGCGCCACGGTGCAGGCGGCGCTTGCCGGGCCCCAGTACCGCGTCGAAATCCAGGCGATCGCGGCGCTTTGACCGCACGGCCTTCGGGAGTAGCCATGGCGTCCACTCTGCCTGCCGCGCAGGAAGCCGCAATCGCCGCATCGTCGCGGCGCGACCTCGTCCCCGCGGCCAGCACCGCGGCCACGGTGCCGGTCACCCGCGCCACGTTCGACGAGGTGATGGTCCCGTGCTTCGCGCCCGCGGCCTTCCTGCCGGTGCGCGGCGAGGGCTCGCGGGTGTGGGACCAGGACGGCCGGATGTACATCGACTTCGCGGGCGGCGTCGCGGTCACCGCGCTTGGCCACTGCCACCCGGCAATGGTGCGCGCAATCGAGGAACAGGCGCGTCGCCTCTGGCACGTGTCGAACTGGATGACCAACGAGCCGGCGCTGCGGCTGGCGCTGCGTCTCACGGGCGCAACGTTCGCGGAGCGGGTGTTTTTCAGCAATTCCGGCGCCGAAGCCAACGAAGCGGCGCTGAAGCTGGCCCGCCGTTATGCCCACGACCGCTTCGGCCCGGAAAAAATCCGGGTGCTGTCCACCCTCAACGCGTTTCATGGCCGCACGCTCTTCACCGTCACGGCCGGGGGCCAGGCGA
>JBDSND010000198.1:0-5188 GCA_039915505.1 Casimicrobiaceae bacterium | reverse complement strand
CGTTTTCTCGCACGCGCGGTACCAGCGCGCGCTCGTCCGTACGATCCTCGGTGACCGTTTGTGCGACCGCCAGGCTTTGCGCATGTTGCTCGAGCCGTTCGGCGCTGAACAGCTCTGCGCGGATCGGCGCCTCGAAATGGGCGAAGTCGGTCGGGCGACCGGCACGCCTTAGGCGACTGAAAACTTCCAAGTAATTCCTTTTTCGAGAGCGGTCCGATTCCGCAATTGGATCGGACCATGGTGATCCATGCCACGCGAGGGCATTGGCCGCGGACTGCCGCCGCGTACGTTGCCGGAGGGGTGCACGAAGGCGCCGGCTCCGCCGCTCGTCTGCGGGGCAGGGTGCCTACGGCGGCCGATGCGGGCCTACCTGGCAGTGGTGAGCTCTCACGGGCTTCCCAGCTCGTGTTCGCGTTCCGGATCGACGGGGAGGCCGCATCGACCTGCCCGTGCGAGTGCTACATCAGCGCTTTTGCTACTTGAGGCGCATGTCGTTCTTGACCAACTTCACGCCGGCGATGGTGCGGGTGACCTCGACCGCACGGTCCTTCATCATATCCTGCGAGGTCACGAAGCCGGAGAGCTGCACCGCGCCCTTAAACGCCTCGACGCTGGTGCTCGGGCGACTTGAGCGTCGGCTCGTTCAATAGCCGCCTCGACCTTGGTCGTGACCACACTGTCGTCGACGTACTCGCCGGCACCCTCTTGCCGGGCCGTGGAGGCGCAGCCCAGTGCGGTAGAGAGGAGAAACACTCACCGAACAGCCGGCCTTGCGCAGTATATTCTCCTTTTTTGGAAGGAAACGCCGCCCGAGGGAGCGGCAACCCGAACGTGATGGCCCACTGCGGGCCCACTGCGACGGCTTGCCTTCCCGTGCTGCCCGGAGCCGGCGGAAAAGAGTGTTGGCGCAGACAGACCGCAGGCCTTCACGAACATTCGAGCCCGCGCCGGCCCGCCTCCCAACGCGGCGTGGTCTCGATCTCGCAGGTGGGCTCGCAGTTGGCTGTCTGTTTGCCAGGCCGTGGTACGTGCAGCCATTGCGCACCCGCAAGCCACCACTGCACCCGGTCGCATTGCGGCCATCCACGAGAATGGGGCGCACACCGGCCGCCGTCTTGTCTGCTAGAGCGCACGGACGGCCCACGTTTGCGTTCGTGGGCTACGATCGCCGAGGCGGCGTGAGCGTGCTTCTCGCGGCGGGTCACTGGGGAGCCGAGCTCGACCCGTTAGCATTTGTTCGATACCGCACAAAGCAGCGCCGATCTGGTATCGTATTCCGATGTCGATCGACAAGCCCACGCAGGTGCCCGGGCGGGTGATGAGCAAAGCGACGGCGCGCAAAGCGACGCCGCGCGTGCGCGCCGGGCCGCCGCATGCAAGGTTGCACCACAACCACCTGCTCGATGCGCTGCCGCCAGCGGACTACGATCGTCTCGCTCCGCACCTCGAACTCGTGCCGATGGGTCTGGGCGACGTGCTCTACGAGCCGGATGTGGCATTGCGGTATGTTTACTTCCCCATCACGAGCATCGTATCGCTGCTCTACGTCATGAAGGACGGCGCGTCGGCGGAGATCGCGATCGTGGGCAACGAGGGCATCCTGGGCATCGCACTTTTCATGGGGGGGGAGACCACCCCGAGCCGCGCGGTGGTGCAGAGCGCCGGGCTCGGCTTCCGGCTCAAGGCGAAGTTCATCAAGGACGAGTTTGTCCGCTTCGGGCCGATGCTGCATCTCCTGCTGCGCTACACCCAGGCGCTCATCACACAGATGGCCCAGACGGCCGTCTGCAATCGCCACCACTCGGTCGACCAGCAGCTGTGCCGCTGGCTCCTGTTGAGTCTCGACCGGCTGGCATCGAACGAGCTCACCATGACGCAGGAGCTCATCGCCAACATGCTGGGAGTGCGCCGCGAGGGCGTCACGGAGGCCGCCGGAAAACTGCAGGCCGCCGGGCTGATCCACTACCGCCGTGGCCGCATCACCGTAATCGATCGCCCCGGCGTCGAGGCCCGCTCCTGCGAGTGCTACCAGGTCGTCAAGACCGAGTTCGACCGCCTCCTGCCCTACGTGGTGCCCCTAGGCTAGGGCCGCGCTCCGGCGCATCGACGCCGCGCTGCTCCAACGCGTGAGCGTCGGCGAGACGGCGTCGGCCAGCGTTGCGGCGAAATGTCGCGCCGTTGCCCGCGAGGACGACAGACTCGGCAGCCGTCACCCGCAAGCGCCCGCTGTCCCGACGCTACCTTACCTGCGCACCCCTGCCGCGTTGGACGTAGCGGTGCCCTGAGCGCGCGCTTCGGACCTTGTGTGCGCCACCGCACCGACGGCCCAGCTTCCATGGCGCACGCTCGGTGAATGCTCGGCGCACCGCGATTGTTGCCGCAGGTGCAGGGTGCTGGAACCCTCCAGCCCTCCGAGCCCCTGGAACATCAGGGACGTAAATTGACGTAAATAACTACTCACTGCCAAGCAATGCGGCCAAAGGGGCCCACATGCTGCACGAATTTCTTTCTGCCCAGCGCACGTTGTTGATCGACCGCTGCAGCATCAAGGTGGCGGCACGCTCCCCAGCGAGGGCGAACGGCCATCCCACCGTGCATGGAATCCCGGTCTTTCTCGACCAGCTCATCACCACACTCGAGGCCGAGCACGCCTCGGAGGCGGTTCTTAGTCTCCAGGTCTCCGGCCCTTCCGGCGGAGGGCCGGCATTGTCCGACATCGGCACGACGGCGACGCGGCATGCGCGCGAGCTCCTGCAACACGGCTACAGCGTGGATCAGGTCGTCCACGATTACGGAGACCTGTGCCAGGCGATCACGGAAGTCGCGTCCGAATGCCGCGTCCCCATAGGAGTCGACGAGTTCCGGACGCTGAACCGCTGCCTGGACAACGCGATCGCCGAGGCGGTGATGGAGTTCGGCCTCCTGCGCGAACGTTCGGCCGCTGAAAAGCAGCTCCTGTCATGCAACGAGAGGATCGGCACCCTCGCCCATGAGCTTCGCAACCAGCTTCAGACCGCAACCTTGACCCTCGCGGTCATCAAGGCCGGCCAGGTCGGGGTCGCGGGCGCCACCGGTAGCGTCCTGGACAGGAGCCTCTTGGCCATGCGCAAGCTGATCGATCGGGAGCTCACCGACGTCCGCGTGACCGCCGCGCTGCCGGCTCGACGCGAATTGTTCGCGCTATCCACTTTTGTCGCCGACCTCCAGTTGTCCGAGTCGCTGCTGGCGGAATCGTTTGGATGCACCTTCACCGTAGCCGGCGTCGTCGATGCAACGCTCGCGTTACACGCCGATAGGGGCATGCTCCTGGCTGCGGTCGGAAACCTGCTGCACAACGCTTTCAAGTTCACCATCCTGCACACCGGAGTTACGCTCGAGGCCTACGCGACAGCCGATCGCATCCGGATCGACGTAGCGGATCATTGCGGGGGACTTCCCCCCATCGAGGCCGAGAAGCTCTTCCTGCCATTCGTCCAGGCCAGTCTGAATAAGTTGGGCGTGGGACTTGGATTGTCGATCTGTAGACGCACCGTCGAAGCGAACGACGGCGTGCTGAGCGTTGTCGATCGCCCCGGCTTGGGGTGTGTCTTCACCATCGACCTGCCACGGCACGCGTTGGGATCGCCTCCCCTCGACCAGACGACGGCCGAGGTGGGCAGGCTTGTCTTGCAGACGTGAGGCACGACGGAGGGCCCTAGAGCTAGATAGCCTCCGGCGTCAGGAGCCGTAGCCACCCTGGCTGCGCTCGTCATTCATCGGCGGCAGCGGAGCGCAGCCCGGAGGCTCCCGGCGCGTCGCGTATGTGCGCCGCCGCACATAGGCCGGCCGTCCTTCGATCGACGCCGGCCGCGGGCACGCGGGTGTCGTGTCGCTGCGCCGCGTCCGTTCCCGGTGCAGTTCGTCGATCGCGCCCCGGCCTCTCGCGCGACACGTCGGGTCGGTAATTTTGGTGCAGGGCTGGGACGACGTGTTCCGTGCGCCTCGGGCAATTTCTGCAATGGGAATGCGTAGGGCTGCAAGCCCGCGGCCGGTTGAAGCCGCCAGATGATCGGTATGTGCGTTAGCGCGCAGACATGTCCGCACCCGCGGTTCATGCTGCGTCGATCGCTGGACGCGCGCAAACCGGCGAGCCTGGCACGACCGACTGGCGAACAGAGTTGCCGTGCGATCCAACATCCGGACATCCCAACCCAATCGCCTCCTTGCTGGACTGCCAGACGGCGATCGCTTGCGGCTCCTGAGCGGGTGCGAAGAGGTGGCACTCGAGGTTGCCGCGGTGCTGTATACCGCGGGCGGTCTGCTCGAGCACGTCTACTTCCCCACCGGCAGCTCCGTCTCGCTGATGATCGCGATCGACGCCGTGGACTCGCTCGAGGTCAGTCTCGTCGGCAGCGAGGGAATGGTGGGTATTCCGCTGGTGCTGGGCGTTGGCGTCTCGGAGATGCGCGCCATCGTCCAGGGCCCGGGTTCGGCGTTCCGGATGGAAGCCTCGCATTTTCGCCGCGAGCTCGAACGAAGCGAGGCGCTGCAACGGCTACTCAACCACTACGTGTGCGTGCAATGGAGCCAGCTCGCGCAGTCGGCACTGTGCACGCGCTATCACGTGGTCGAGGCCCGGCTCGCCCGCTGGCTGCTGATGACTCAGGACAGGGCGCGAGCCGACCACTTCCACATCACCCACGAGTTCCTGGCAGTGATCCTCGGCGTCCGGCGGGTCGGAGTCACCAAGGCCGCGATCGCCCTGCAGCAGCGCAGCCTCATCCGCTACAGCCGCGGTGACATCACGGTTCTCGACCGTCGCGGGTTGCGCGCCGCGTCATGCGGGTGCTACGAGGCCGACCGGGAGGTTTACAGCCGCGTCCTTCACGGGGCATGACCCTCGACGCGGCGATGGGATGGGTCGAGAGGCCCCGGGGTAGGCGGGCGCCGGGGATGGAGATCCGGCACCGAGCTCCCGATCGGGCGGGAGATTACTCGGTGAAGAGCGAGCTCACCGACTCCTCGTTGGAGATGCGGGTCATGGTTTCCGCGAGGAGCTGAGCGCAAGATAGCTGGCGAATCCGCGGACACGCCTTGGCCTCGTCGGTCAGCGGGATCGTGTCGGTCACGACGATTTCGTCGAGCTCCGAGCTCGCGATCCGCGGCACCGCGCCGCCAGACAGCACCGGGTGGGTGCAATAGGCCAACA